>CAUZFJ010000145.1:0-4263 GCA_963579105.1 Candidatus Thalassarchaeaceae archaeon | reverse complement strand
CTAGGGTTCTAGAAATCCTCCAACCGAAGGCAAGTTTTGCTAATGATATTTCTCTTGCGGTATACCATTCATCATCAGCATCACCTGGCTCTTTTAGAAATTTCCAAGGTGTTGCTTCTTGTAACATTTGATTGCCTAATTGGGCAATATTCATTGCACTGCGCAGAGCTTCTTTGTAACGATGTTTTTGAAGACTGGTGGTAATTTTCGAATGTAGTTCAGTTATCTTGTCAATTTCAGTGCCCATAATAGACAAATCATTGTATTTTGTGAGTGGATTTTCTCCTGTTCCTTCATCTAAACGAGCAGCTAATGTCATCACTCTATGAACAAAATTACCATATGTCCCGATTAATTCATTGTTGACCTTTTCAACAAAATCGGGCCAATTAAAATCAGTATCATGATTTTCAGGCATATTTATTGATAGATAATAGCGAATTGTATCAGGTTGGAATCTCTCAAGGAATGCAGGTAACCAAACAGCGTGTTTACGACTTTTCGAAAATTGCCCACCTGCCAACATCAAGTATTCCATTGCTGGAACATTATCCTCCAAATGTAAATCCCCAATTCCTGGGCGTAAATCTGAATCGGCAGAGACCTTTTTATCAGTATTGTTCAAACCCATAATTAATGCTGGCCAGATAACAGTGTGGAATGGAATATTGTCCTTGCCTAAAAAATATAGATGGCGTGGTTGAACGCCTGACTCAGGGTTTTTCCACCATTTTTCCCAAGCCGCATTACCATCTGGATGGGTTTGCTCAGCAAATTCTTCTGACCAGATACGAGCACATGTATAGTATCCTTGAACCGCCTCAAACCACACATAAACACACTTGCCATCCCATTCATCACCTTCGAGTGGTAATTTTATCCCCCATTCTAGGTCTCTAGTTACTGCACGTGGTCGCAATCCCATGTCCAACCAATTCTTTGTCATCGCTTTGACATTGGTTTTCCAGTCATCCCAATTATCCTTAGAGTGTAGTTCAAGTGATTTTTGGAATAGGTCCAAACGGAAAAAGAAATGGTCAGTGTCCCTAATTTCGATTTCTGCATTGGGATTCATCTTTGAGTGAGGTGATGACAATTCTGATGCTTCATATGTTGTGCCGCATTCATCACATTGGTCGCCGCGGGCAGATTCATATTCACAATTTGGACAAGTTCCTTCAATATATCGATCAGGTAAAAACCTGCCACCCCCGTCTTTTCTAATTTCGTAATATTGATGCATCGTTTTTTTCTCAAACATCCCAGCCTTATGTAATGCTAGAAAATTCTCTTGAACATACCTCTTGTGTCTAGGGTCTGATGTACGATTGAACAATGCGCCACCATATTCAATGCCCCTAGGGTCAATATTAGGCTCCCACGCACACCCCAAATTGAGAAGTGCCTGCTTGTTGATTTTATGGTACTTATCAACAATATCTTGGGGTTTTACCCCTTGTTGTTCAGCAGTAACAGTGATTGGCGTGCCATGTTCATCACTGCCACTCACAAGTAAAACCCTGTTTCCAAGAGCTCTCTCAAACCTGAGATGGATATCTGGTGGAAGGTAACATCCTGCTACGTGCCCAAGATGCAAAGGGCCATTGGCATAAGGCCAAGCGACGCAGATAAGCACATACTCGGGTTCCTCCACAGATTAGGGGCGAGACTGCCCGTTAATGGCAATTACCTATCCAATTTATTGATGGCGTATATTTTTTAATGATTTCTTATAATGTTTGTAAAGGTAGTTTCAAAGGCGAACGGCCTATGGATAAACTGTCGTGCGCAATATAAGCCGGTGGAGAAAAGGAATCTGATGAGTTACACCTTACTCGTCACCTATGCTGTTTTGGCTATTGGTGTCTCGTTTATTTGCAGTATTTTAGAAGCCGTTCTTCTTTCAACATCTATGTCTAATGTCGCTGTGATGGAAGCGAAAAAACATCGATTTGCAAATTTGTGGAAGATTTTCAAGACCGACCCTGAGAGGCCGTTAACTGCAATTCTAACCCTAAACACAATTGCACATACTGTGGGTGCTATTGGGGTAGGTACAGAAGTTGCACGGATATATGCTACCAGTTCAGAACTAGATTATATCGTAGGTGTTGCATCTGCATTCCTAACTCTAGGAGTCCTATTATTTTCTGAAATACTGCCAAAAACTCTCGGCACAATTTATGCAAGGAAGTTAACATCTCCAGCTGCATTTCTACTTCAAATCTTAATATATGGGTTGATTTGGATTGTTGTCCCAATTCAATGGGCGAAGAAATTATTCCCTATTCCTGACCAAGAAACAGTCACAAGAGATGAATTGGCTGCGCTTGTAGATGTGGCTGAGGAAGAGAAGACAATAGAGGCGGATGAAGAAAAGGTCATTCATAATCTCTTGAAACTCAGGGACATTAGTGTTAGTGAAGTTATGACTCCTAGAGTTGTAATTACATCTGTATTAGATACCCATACCGTGGGGATGGTACTACATGATATGCCAATTATGGTACATGGGAGACTTCCAGTACAAGGTGAAACAATAGATGATGTCAAGGGATATGTTATGAGAAACCAAATTCTGATGAAAGCAGCTAACGATGAGCATGATGTAACAATGGACTATTTGATGCGACCTATGCATCCTGTTGGGCCAAGTCAATCCGTAGATGAAGCACTTGACATTCTACTAGATCACAAAGAACAGATACTTATCGTCAAGGACGAATTCGGTGGCACGACTGGAATAATTACTATGGAAGATATTATTGAAACCCTACTTGGTAGGGAAATCGTTGATGAAACAGACCAAGAAGGTATTGTTGAAGGTACCACTGCAGAAGATATGAGAGAATTTGCAAAACAAAAAGTAGATGAATAATTCCCTACTTGTTTTTGATTGGCTTTTATTTTCATTTGGTTTGTTCGTTGTTTTGGATGATTATCTTTGCCTCGTTAATCGAACTTGAGTATCCTAAGCAGAATGTAATGCTACAGAAAACCCTGAGGTTGAATCCATTCTGCAAATCAAATCTTGCTGGCAATAAACTATTGAAGTGACTGTTAATATTCAGATATCGAATTACTGTTGAAGATGACAGCGATATCAAAGATATCAACGCGGAAAGGTGATGTTCATAGCCTTTCAAAGTTCTAATCTTCGGTGTTTTCGTCTCCAAGCCAACCTTTGTCTTTCAACCAATCTCCAGAAGATTCTAACTTCCCAAAGAAACCAGTTGCTTCAGCATCATCTGAACGAGTGTGGCTTACCATATATGCAAAGAAAATAGAATCCCACAGACCTTGCTTTGTTTCGTGTCTGATTTTTGCAATTATCCAATCAGAGAGCGGAATTGTTAGAATTGCTAGACCTATACCGAGATTAACCGTGTTTGCCCCTGCAGTTGTTCCGACACCTGCAGAGAGAACTAAGAACAAACCGATACCAACGTATAGTACAGTCATGGCTTTCAATGTCTGGTGAATAAAAATAGGGGGTTTACCTTTGTGTGTCACATATTGTGTTAACGAAGCATAATTCCCAACTGTACGATTGGTCATAAACGGCATTGCTACTAAATTGAAGATTGAAAGAAGCCCTCCTCCTATTATGAACCAGGTCGGATCAGAATTAGCGCTACCAAATCCAAGCAAGGCTACGACTGGAACAGCCCATCCAAAAGTTACAATAAAATCAACTAAACTTCGTGCAAACCTTGCAGGTTTTTTTGAAAGGACATATTCATCAGGTAGCACCTTTGCAACTTTAGGGGCTACTTCAATATCATCTAGGTCATCTTTTTTGGACTTTCTTGATGCCCGCTTTGCCCTAGCCCTCTTAGCAGGCTTTGCTGCTTTGACTGGCTTTGCTTTACTCTTTTTCGCGGGTTTTGCACCCTCTTCATTTTGCATTTGTCCAGCCTTTTCAAGTAATCCCATTAGTATCACTCCCCATATATTTCACTCATTTCTATGAATAGTTGGAACCCTGGTGTTGCCATGAATTCTTGCAGTTTATCATCGGGAATAGTGCCTAATTCTTGGTTCACCATATTGAAGAATTTTTTCCGAGTTGCATTTGTCGTGGATGCGGCATCATCGCCAACTTTTTCAAATAATTTGAAACTTTTAGATGCTATGAAATTATTAATGAAATCTTCGGGCATATCTCCTAGTAAATTATTAACAACATCGAAAAAGTCATTGAAATCTGAATCAGCATCACCTTCTTCTTCTTCAATCTCTTCTTGAGAATCATATTCTTCA
>CAUZFJ010000144.1:0-4288 GCA_963579105.1 Candidatus Thalassarchaeaceae archaeon | reverse complement strand
GGGACTTTTCCCGAAGATGGTGAAGAATTTGATTCAAGCCATGGGTCAGAACCTCTAGGGTTCCTGGTCGGCCACAAAAATATGATTCCTGGATTTGAAAGGGAAATGATGGGCGCAGAAGTTGGTGATAAGAGGGAATTCACCCTTATGGCAGAAGATGCATATGGTGAACAAACCGATGAAGCGGTGATGGATATACCCGCAGGAGAATTTCCTGAAGATTTGGAAATGGAATTAGGCATGACATTAATGTCTGCTATGGGTCCATTCCGTGTTGTAGGAATTACAGATTCGACAATTAAATGTGATTTTAACCACCCATTATCTGGCCGGGCATTAAAATTCGAAGTTGAAGTTGTTGATGTCCGCGATGCCTCAGAAGAAGAATTGGAACATGGGCATGTTCACGGTGAAGGCGGTCATCAGCACTAAATTAACCAAAAATAATGACCTTCACCAGCCCCTGCGACAGAGTGAGGCCGGCCTATGGGAGACGATGAGAAAGTTTTCAAAACCCGCGCGGGTATCCCTATTCCCGATGTTCCAAACCAAGATTATGGGTTGGGTGAGCCAGATAGTGAGCCAGGTAGCCCGCCTTATACGAGAGGTATTCACAAATCAATGTATAGAGGGAAAACTTGGACTATGCGTCAATATGCCGGTTTTAGTTCAGCAAAAGAAACGAATAAAAGATTCCTTACGCTTCTACAAAAGGGCCAATCTGGACTTTCAGTAGCATTTGATCTACCAACCCAATTAGGATTGGATTCAGACGATGAGATGTCTTTAGGTGAGGTGGGCAAGGTAGGAGTTGCGATTGACAGCATACATGACATGAGATTGTTATTTGATGAAATAGACATGGCATCAATTTCTACTTCAATGACAATTAATGCTCCTGCGTCTATATTGTTCGCAATGTATGTTGCAGTCGCTGAGGAAAGAGGGACTGATATTTCAGAATTAAGAGGAACAATTCAGAATGACATACTAAAGGAATACATTGCTAGAGGAACATATGTTTTCCCACCCACTGATTCTTTGAGATTGATTACAGATGTAATGCACTGGTGTAAGGAAAATACCCCACGTTGGAATACCATCAGCATTTCAGGATACCATATTCGTGAGGCAGGGGCTACGGCTGTTGAGGAACTAGCCTTTACTCTCTCAAACGCATTGGCTTATGTTCAGGCTGCAGTCGATTCTGGATTAGATGTAGATGAGTTTGCACCAAGATTATCATTTTTCTTTGGCTGTCATAATGACTTTTTTGAAGAAGCGGCAAAGTTCAGAGCCGCTAGAAAACTGTGGTATGACCTCATGACCGAAAGATTCTCTCCAAGCAACCCAAATTCCTCTATCCTTCGTTTCCACACTCAAACCGCTGGCGTCACTCTTACGGCACAACAACCACTCAATAATATCGTGCGTGTGGCTTATCAAGCCCTTTCTTCCGTGCTAGGTGGCACACAATCACTACACACTAATTCTTTTGATGAAGCGATAGGATTGCCAACAGATGAATCTTCTACCATCGCATTAAGGACTCAGCAAATTTTGGCTAATGAAACTGGGATTGCTGATGTTGTAGACCCATTAGGTGGTTCATGGTATGTTGAAGGCCTTACAACTAATCTCTACAATCAATCTAAAAAAATGATTGAAGAAATAGAAAGATGTGGTGGTGCACTAACTGCTATCGAAAGTGGATTTCAACAACGCCATCTTCATGAATCGGCTTGGGCAGAACAAATTGCTCAGGACAAAGGAGAATTATTGGTTGTTGGAGTTAATCATGCACTAGAATCGGGTGGAGAATCCGATATGGCAGGTCAAACTGTGGACCAATCATTAGGGGAAGCACAATGCAATTTACTATTGAATATCCGTGCTAATAGAGATTCTGAATCAGTAAAAATAGCGTTGACAAATGTCAACAACGTCGCTTTAGATGGAGGCAACACAATGCAGGCAATATTAGAGGCAGTGAAAGCAGAATGTACCGTTGGTGAAATAATGAACGCACTCAAGGATGCATTCGGAACTTGGATGGCACCAAGTGGAGTCTGAGGTGAAATTATGAAAGGCATCAGATTAGACCACATCGGTATTGCTGTCAAAGATTTAACCCAAGGAGCAAAATTCTGGCAGTTACTAGGATTAATACCTTCAAAAGATGTAGAAGTTAATGAAGAACAAGGTGTTAATATCCTTTTTCTTTCAACTTCTCAAGGACCCGCTCCCAATATTGAATTGCTTGAACCAACAAGTGAAAATACACCAATTGGCCAATTCATCAACAAGCGTGGGCCAGGAATACAACAACTGGCTTTTGAAGTTGATGATATGCTTCAAATGATTTCTCATTTAGAGTCAAATGGGGTAAAAATGATTGATAAAACGCCAAAAATTGGTGCCGGTGGAAATAAAATTGCTTTTGTCCATCCGAGTTCAACCGGCGGTGTCTTAGTAGAACTCGTTGAGAAATAACACGCCTTCGTTGGGTAACGGTCAAAACAGGATGGTAGGTCGGCCGACTATGCAATCATGTATCAACCAACTAATGAACGCTAACGACCTAACTACAGATATGGTACAGCAAGAGGTTGAATTCCTCAAACAAACTTTGGAAAACCTTCGAATTGATGGCAAAATTTCCAATGATTCTTACTTGGATGCAGGCGCTGTTGAGGGGGGGCTTTCAATGTTAGCAAACCTAATGGAATTAGGTGTTTCTTCTGATGAAATAAATGACCATCTTCGTCAACTCCATGAACGGGCAGGGAGAATTGATGAAGCACACCCAACCCTAGGCCCAAGTGTGGCAGCCCGCCGTTAGAGAATGGTCGCATGACTCGAACTTTACTTTCTGTTCGTGCAGTGTCAAAGAACTTCGGTGATGTTGAAGCACTGAAAACCATCACCTTAGACCTAAACAAAGGGGATATTGTAGGTTTAGTAGGTGGCAATGGCGCAGGGAAAACTACACTGCTCAGACTTTTGTGTGGATTGTACAAACCAAGCGAGGGACACGTAGTGTTTGTTGATGATGGTGGCGTTGAACATCCTATTCACAAAGTTAGGAGTAATCTTGGAGTTGTTCCAGAATCTACTGGACTTTACGCTCGCCTTACTGCATGGGAGAACATACGCTATCATTCAAGATTAAACAATATTGACGATAAACAAGCATGGAATAGAACCCTAAGATTAGCCAAAGCGCTTGAAATGGAAGGTGATTTACAACGGCAGACCCGTGGTTTTTCTAGAGGAATGCGTCAGAAAACAGCCTTACTCAGGGCTTTATCACACGACCCAGATATTCTGCTTTTAGACGAACCAACAGGTGGTCTAGATGTTACTTCGGCCCGAAGAGTTCGCGACCTAGTCAGAAAATTAGGAGACGAAGGCCGAACAGTAATTTACAGTACACACCAACTAAACGAGGCGCAACAAGTATGCGATCGTATAGTAATCATTCACAATGGTACATTGAGGGCCGATGGAAGCCCATCAAAATTAATGGCAGATACTGATACAGATTCTCTCGAAGATGCTTTCGTAGAACTCACACAGGATGAAAGTAGAGAAGTGGAAACCCCTGAGCCTGCATCTAAATTTCAACAATTTTGGTCACGCTTGACCACAGGACGAAAACAACCGCCGTCAGGTGAATCAACGCAAAATGGAGGTGAGAGAGATGCGTAATAGTTTATCCAGAGTTTGGACCGTTGCAAGTAAAGAATTGCTTGACTTTATCAGAGATTGGCGCACTCTAGTAGCCTTAGTATTGATTCCATTACTCATTTTCCCACTTTTTTTTATCGCATTACCTATTTTCCTGCAAGGTGAAATGTCTGAGTTGGATTATTATAGCCTAGATCTAGAAATCCAAATTGCTGAAGGGGATGAATTCCCAGAGCAATTGATTCAGCCCTTCCTGGACAATAATCTGAATTACACAGTTCTAAGTTTGGACCCAGAACTCGCTAATCTTTCAGTCAGTGGCCCAGATGCAAGTAGATTACGGGAAGGAAACCCTCACGTAATTTTACGATTACAACATACTGAAACAAATTCTTCGGAGTCTTGGATTTATGCAATCCTTTACGATGCAACATCTGAACTTTCATCTGAAGGGAACAGTCGAATGAGAGAAATTATTTTTGATTGGGAACAAGAAATTATTGGTCTGACGCTTGCAGATGTCAATCTTACCAAAGAAGAAGCATTAGACCCAATCCATTGGGATGGTGATAGTTCCAAAGCAAATGTAGCAACATCG
>CAUZFJ010000143.1:0-4331 GCA_963579105.1 Candidatus Thalassarchaeaceae archaeon | reverse complement strand
AGAAGGGGGAGAACTTCATCAAGAGTGGTTGCTGGGTTCAATACTAAGCCTGCCTGACAACCAGCATCATGCAAATTTGCGATGAGTTCTGGAAAATCATCTACAGCTTCAACATGGGCTATCACTAAGTCAACTCCAGCATCAACATATTGATTCCAAGTATCAGCCGCATTAGTTACCATTAGGTGGCAATCCAAGAAAATATCAGGGCCAGCCCGCTTACGAATTGATGAAATTAATGCTGGACCAAAAGTAATGGTTTTGTTGATTACCCAATTTCCATCCATTACATCTAGATGTATCCATTCAATTCCTGCGGCAACCGCGTCATCAACCACATTTCCTAAATTACAATAGTCAGCAGTCAAAATACTTGGACATACAATCATGACGTTCCCCTCAAACCACCCGAGAGGCAAGGGGTTCTCAATCCTTCACATTGATAACGGCAGGTTCAAAGACCCTCGTCTGAGGGGAAAGGTTGCACAGGAGATAGTGATATGGCAGGGGCAATTGTAGAAACATCAGACGAGACTTTTGATACAGTAACAACAGAAAATGAATGGGTTTTGGTTGATTTTTGGGCGCCGTGGTGCGGTCCATGCAAAATGATTGCACCTGTGCTAGAACAAATTGCAGACGAGCGGGAGAATCTGACCATCGCAAAGGTCAATGTTGACAACAACCAGAACTCTCCTGGCCGCTTCGGAGTGCGCGGCATTCCAACCCTAGTGCTATTCCACAATGGTGAACCAGTAGACCAACATTCCGGAGCAATGCAAAAAGGTGGATTTGACGATTGGTTAAACCGGCACATGAACTAATTAATTCATCCTTAGGCATTTTTCATCGCTGTTGAGATCGCTTTACGGCGCTCATCCATTGACTCGCCAACTTCCCGCAATAATCTCTCGCGGATTGCCTCGTGTAGCCACAGCCCATCAGCTAACTCAACAATGATTCCACGACTCAATAATTCAGATGGCGGGGTTCCATCTACTCCCGCCGCCAAAGCCAATGTTGACCAAGGGATCGGCCTTTCAGCGACCGCCAAAAATGCCAATAAATCACGGTGCTTTTCGGGAAGCACCTGCAAAATCTCTTCATCCAAAAAGCGCAACCAATCCCCATGAACAACCTCGCCATACATCTCAAGTAACTCGACAGCCAAAGGGTGTCCGCCAGTCATTTCGTGAACTTCTTTTGGTTTGGGTGGTGAAGGCGCATCGAACTCGGCAATCCACTCTCCCACCTCTTCCAAAGTCAGGCCTCTCAAGGGTAATTCCGTCACTAATCCACGAGTGTGGACGTCACGTCGGTCGTAGAAAGAGAGTGCTGTTCTAGAAATGAGTAACATGCGCAGTGGAGTTTGGTCAGCTACTTGTAATAGTGAACCCAATAGGTGTGCTGAGTCAGCTTCAACATTATGTACATCATCTAATACTAACAATATATAGGGTGGTGTTTCACTCTTTTCTTCCAATTTTTCAAACACTTTCTCCCTCAGTTTTTCTGGGTCTGTGAGATAGGCTGTTAGGCGACGGCGATACATATCAATGTCGAATTTGCCGCTTGGAGACATCGGCAATGATTCAAGGATACTATAGGGGTCCCAACTCAAACTTCCTTTGGATTCAATCCCCAGCCGATGGAGAATACTTGTTGCAATTCCAATAGCAGTATCCCACGGCTGACATGGGTAATACATGACTCTGAGGTTTGGTTCGTCGTCCAAACGCAGATTCAACCAATGAGAAACAAGGGTTGTCTTTCCACATCCGGCAATCCCACTAACAACAAGAGTTGGCTCTCGGCCCTCATACCATGCATCAAGTAAGGCTCTCTCATTACTCCTACCATGTACTGTTCGAGTCTTTGGTGCCCTGACATGATATGTTGAATGGGCACCAGCTAGGATTTGCAAGCGCCCTGGTGGAGGTTTATCATCGCCTTTTTCAATACGGCCAAGACGGATATCCCCATACTGTAGCATTCCTTCTGCGATTACCATCATTAACACTTGTAGCAGAGTGAGATTACTGTCAAGTCTATCAGCGGCTTCACCCGCTTCCACTTCAAGCATTTCCCCATCTCTCCCCCTGATGAGAACGCTGGTCTTCTTGATTTTAGGCAGCCGATTATTGATTTCCTCTCTACCATTTTCTGTTAGTTGCCACGTCTTATGTCGTCGGGCCTCACCACGAATCTGGCGAGTATGCTCACTCACTAAACCTTGCTTCAATAACGGGCGCATAGCGCGACTAACATTTGGTGGATGGAGACCACAAAATTCTGCAATGCCCGGACGAGTGACTGGAGCGGTTACGATGAAGTGGTCTGCCTGATGGTCATTCTCAAACAAGTGGAGCAACACGCGGTCATTAACCGAGAGCGAAACACGCAGTGGAGTCTCTGACATCTGAACCCGCTGTGCCTATTGTCCCCATTGAAGCATTCGCCTCTCTGTTGTTGAATTATCGTCTACTTTGTTATTGAATACTACCTTTCATAGCGGTTTTTTTTTGATGCGTGGGCGCCATAAACCCTTTTTAGGTATACTATTCCGCGAAACATGGCAAAGTGGACTCTAGAGAATTTTAGGGTTCGAGCAATCATGATTTCATTAGCCATGATTCTAGTACTATTTGCACCGATGGCTTCGGCATTTGACACTGATGGAGATGGATTTGATGACAGCGTTGATGATTGCCCAGTAGCATTTGGCAATAGCACTGTTGACAGAGATGGATGTCCTGATAGAGACGGTGATGGGACAAGTGATTTCGCCGACCCGTGGGTCATTCAAGCAGGTGGATTTCTTGAGGATTCTAGGCAATCAATGGGTGATGATCAATATGTTTCATTATTCAACCACGATGGTAGTAAATACTTGACTACAGAAGATACTGGTGGGTGGGGAAGTTCAAACGGGTGGCTACGAATTTGGGATACTGCAACTAAGGTAAATGTAAAATCTATTGAATTTAGTGGATATTTCGTACATGATGCCGATTGGTCCGCCGATGGGATGTTTGTTGCTGCTGTGACTGACAACGATGAGTTACTTGTTTACTACTCTAGTAATGTAACACCTCTATTTTCAGTTAGCACTGATGTAGGAGGTGGCGACCAACCTAACGAAGTTGCTTTCAGCCCCGATGGTACAATGATTGCTGTAGTAGTCGGTAGGTCAGGTAGTGGGGGCACTTCTGGTGAAGTACAAATTTACAATGCTATGAACGGCTCAGAAATTACCGCATTTGATCCAGGTTCTGATAGTCGGTTCAATTCTGTTGACTGGAGTCCTGATGGGAGTAGAATCCTTATTGGTGGAAATGAAGATGTCTATATTTACAATACAGGAAGTTGGAATGTCAACAGGACAATCAATACCAATAGAGGTACAAACAATGCAGTGGCTTGGTCACCTGATGGAATTACAATTGCTACTTGTGAAGCGTATGAGAGTTCAGGAGCAAGAGTAAGACTTTACGATGTGGCAAGTGGATTAGAAAATTGGAAATATGATACTTCTACCTCGTGCAATGATGTTGAATATTCACCTGATGGTACTCAAGTTGTTGCAGCACATACTTATTATCAATCAGACGGAGCTAGTCTGAGGATATTCAAAGTAGATGCAAATTCCGCTACTATTGTTGACACTATGTCAGCACCTCGACCTGGTGGTTGTACTTCTAGCGGTGGTGGAAACAACTGTGGTAGCATTTACGGAGTTAGTTGGCATCCTGATGGTGACTACATTCTATCCGCACATGGACGAAATGACGAGGGGATTTACCACTGGATAGTTGACCCCGATATTGACAATGATGGGGTACTAAACGCCGATGATGCGTTCCCTGAAGACCCTACACAATGGAATGATACTGATAACGATGGATATGGGGATAATCCTGCACCAGCAAATGAGCCTGATGAGTGCCCGAATGTAGCGGGAACTTCTACTGAAGATCGATTTGGCTGTCTAGATACTGATGGAGACGGGTGGTCTGATCTGAATGATGCCTATCCAAACGATGAATATCAATGGGCTGACGCTGATGGTGATGGTTATCCTGACAACGCTGAGGATACTCGAGACCCCAATCCGTATGGCAGTGTTGACAGACTTCCAAACAATCCAACTCAATGGGCTGATTCAGATGGGGATGGATACGGAGATAATTATGCAAACTCATCGTGGACAAGTGTTCGCCCTGTAGATGACCCTTCAACAACAGAAGTTGACGAAGGGTGGCCCGGCATTCTAATCACTACCATGACTGCAAATCAATTGCATGACATTGATGTGTTCCCTACTGATCCTG
>CAUZFJ010000142.1:0-4336 GCA_963579105.1 Candidatus Thalassarchaeaceae archaeon | reverse complement strand
AGGAAAATGGAACCACGAATGCTACAAGAGAAGTTACTATTCAGAGCCCCGGCTATAATTTAGCGGATAGCAGTGGAAGTGGTCCAACCTCAATTACCGGTATAGAGGTTGAATATTGGAATGATGCGGGTGAACTCGACGAAACCGTGGTACTTGGTGAATGGGGATATCCTCTCGACATGTTTGGCGGCCCCCTCCTCTCTTGGAAATATGTGAATGGTGTATGGGTTGATGCAGATAATGATGGAGTTCATGATTCAACCGACCTTTGCGCAAATACTACTGCCAGCATGACTGACATTGATGCGAACGGTTGTGCTTGGGAACAGAGAGATGAAGATTCTGATAGTGTCTTGAATCCAAATGACAACTGCGCAAATACTACTGCCAGCATGACTGATATTGATGCGAACGGTTGTGCTTGGGAACAGAGAGATGATGACGGGGATACAGTCCTCAATCCTGATGACCATTGCCCAGCAACACCTGCTAACGAGACTGTTGATACTGAACCCCCATGGCAAGGCTGTTCTGCAAGTCAGAAAGATACTGACAATGACGGTGTAACAGATGACTTGGACCAATGTCAAGGATTTAATGATAGCATTGATGTAGACCTAGATGGAATTCCAGATGGCTGCGACTCAATGATTGACAATGATGGGGATGGAGTCAACAATACTGCTGACCTCTGCCCAGGCTTTGATGACACGATTGATGTAGACCAAGATAGCGTCCCTGATGGCTGTGATAGCCTAGTTGACTCTGACTATGATGGAGTTGCTGATTCAGAAGATGAATGCCCTGGTTATGATGATACAATTGATGTTGACCAAGATGGAATCGTTGATGGATGTGATGCAATTATTGATTCAGATGGTGATGGGGTTGCCGATTCATTCGAAGTTTGCCCAGGCCATGATGACAATATTGATGTTGATTCAGATGGAACACCAGACGGTTGTGATGATATCATTGATTCAGATAATGATGGCGTTTCTGATGCAGATGATGCCTGTGAAGGACATGATGACAGCATTGATGTAGATGCAGATGGCATTGCTGATGGATGCGATTCAATCATTGATTCTGATGCCGATGGTGTCGCAGATGTTGATGACAGATGCGCTGGATTTGATGACAATATTGATGTTGATAATGACCAAACTGCCGATGGATGCGATACTCTTCTTGATAATGATGCAGACGGAATTGCAAATGAAAATGACGATTGTGTAGACACACCAGCAGGTACTGAAATTGACAGTACTGGATGTGAAAAACCTGCAGCTGGATTAGCAGGCGGAATGGTCACTTCACCAATAATGATAGGTGGAATCATTGGTGTTGTAGGAGTTGTTGTATTAATTGCCGCAATCACAATCATGCGCCGAGGAAAAGATGACGACGATGATGAAGGACACGAATCACTATTCAACGAACCACGAAGTAGCCTCGAATTTACTGGGGCAGGGATGCCAACTAGAGGTGCCGGTGTAGGTCACCCAATCTCTGGTGCACCTGCAATGACGTCTACTCCACACCCATCACAAGTTGGAAAAACACAATCGGATGGACATGAATATCTTGAACATCCTCCTAACTCTGAGACCTGGTGGTATAGAGATCAGAATACCAACCATTGGATGAAATACCAAGGTTGAGAAACCAATCCCAATCAACATAATTTGACCCCCATAGGGGTCAGATTCGTTTGCGCAAAGTTTTGAAGGGGGCCCCACCTCTCAACAATTGGTCAACATGGCTTCAGGAACAGGAATTCGATTAAACGGCGCACTAAGCATCCTTTTGGTAATGCTACTGGTTTTGGGCGGCATGGCATCTATGTCATCGCTTGAGATGAATGATACCGCTGCTGCTGGTGATAACGGTAATGACGCCGTAAACAGCGATGAAAAGAAGACTGATTCAACTCTAGACAAAAGTGAATCTGCTTGGTTAGAGCGATGTAAAGAAATGAAGAACGTTGTACTTGAGCGAGGAGACTGGGATATGAATTCAGACACTCCACTTAGAGGCAGTCATGCCGCTACAGGAAGGCAAGCAGATAATAATGGAAATAACGATTCAACTGACAATAATTCAGACAATACAAACGCCGATGTTGACTGGCATTTACCAGATAACATTGCAGTATCAAGAATCGCATCTGGTGAATATGTAATTCGAATTGTTGATTCCGATGGCACAGTAACAGAGGAGGTCGTTACCGAGGAAGAATTTGGCCTATTCCTAAGAAACCACGGCTGGGGCACAACTGATGAGGTTGAACAAAACCAAACTGACCGAGTTGAGCACGACCGAGTTAGAGAAGAAATGGCAGCGTTGGATCTTGAAATTCTTGATGATGGAACAATCATCATTACTCGTACCCGCGGTGAATGGGTTGAGTACGAAATTATTCGAACTAGTGAAGATGGCTCAACTACTGTGATTCGAGTTAGCCCGCACGGCACCGAAGTAATACACCCACAACCGGCCCGAGAAAAACACCACAGAGAAAACATGGGCGACCGTGACAGAGGCGAGGGAGGATTTTCCCCTCTCTTTTCATTCGCTGGCGAAATGGATGAAGGTGTCATGGAACGATGCCGAGAACTCATGCAGAGCGACAAGCGAACAATAGATGTTGATGTTTTGCGAATTGACCACCCACTTGCAGAGCGAGACGCACAACGCAAATAGAGTGATTTTAGAGTCGTAATTGGGTCAATTTTGAGACCCTTCGCATAGCGAAGCCTTTTGAGCCCTCCTTGAAGACACGATACATCGCAGGGGTATGGGACCGACATGATGAACATAACAGCCCGTCAAGAAACCTTCAGAATGGTGGTTGACATTTTGTCAACTTTGGTAGAAGAAGCTCGCTTCAATTTTGAAGAAGATAAACTCGTGGTGAAGGTCGTAGACCCAAGCCATGTAGCAATGATTCAGCTGGAAGTTGATTCTGCGGCTTTTGAATCATATGATGTTACTGAATCAGTTCTAGGATTAGAATTGTCAAAGATATCCAAACTGGTACAACTTGCTGGCGCCGGTGATTTGATTGTTATTAACTACAATGATAGCGTTGGTAAAGTCGAATTCCAAGTCGGCGAAATCGAGCGCACTATTCGCCCTCTTGACCGTCAAAATATGCAAGAGCCAAATGTCCCTGAACTTGATACCGATATCTCCGTCAGCCTTTCTGGCGCTAAATTTGCCCGCGCTTTGAAGGCAGCAGAACAGGTTGGTGACTTGGTCACATTTTCGATTGATCAGAATCGGTTCAGTGTCAATGTAACTGGCGAATCCGATGCTGTTAACGTAAGTTATGATGCTGGGGAATTGCTGGAATTAAATTGTGATAGCCCTGTCAAGAGTCAGTACAGTTTGCAATATCTACTTCCATTAGCCAAGCGAATAGAATCAACAGTTGAGAAAGTAACTGCTAAGTTTGGCGAAAACTATCCACTTCGTTTGGAATTTGAATTCGCTGATGGCGGTGCAAACGTTGTATATTTCTTAGCACCTCGTGTTGAAGGCGAAGCTTGAGTGATTTACTCAATCTAATCCGCAACTAACCTAGGTTGGCGGCGCAACTAAAGAAAAAAGTTTTGGAATTGTGGTTCCCTCGCAGATATCTTCAAACTGGACTGAACGAAGTGAGGGAAGTTTGAATTTTCGGCACGCCGAAAACGCTCACCGTTTGAATTCAGATTATTAGTGAGCGTGTGTGGTGGGCGCACAGATAAAAATCGGCTGAAAGCTAAGTGCGCTCGCCGGGATTTGAACCCGGGCGAAGAGGTTGGAAACCTCTGATGCTACCCCTACATCACGAACGCGTAGCCCGCCGACCTACATCTTAGACTTAACCGCGTCTATGGGAGGCTTGATGTTTAGTAGCCCCCGCACCTCAAATTATGAGAGGGCGTAACTGGATTGGAGTCGCTCTCATATTCCTATTTCTGCCTGTTAATGTGCCACTGTGGGATATGGCTTTCGAAAAACTCAGTATTGATATCATGGCTGTTTTCATAACGCCACTATTATTTCTCCTCGGGATATTGCTAGTCTTCTATCCAACTAGAAAAGATAAAATCTCAACTATCCTATCAAAAGAGCCTAATGAGGAGGAGTGAAAGATGAAGAAAATTATTCTTATCAGCCTCGTTTTGGTATTGTCAACCCTTGCCTTACCATTGGCTATTGCTCAGGAGGATGTACTTCCCCCTGATGTGGATTATGAACCTGAAATGCGCATGACTAGACTATTCGCATATACACAAGATACGCTATCTCCCGAACTCGTTGAAAGGGCCGAAATGGACACACA
>CAUZFJ010000141.1:0-4342 GCA_963579105.1 Candidatus Thalassarchaeaceae archaeon | reverse complement strand
GGTTTCATCTGAGCAACAGATTACTGCTGAGGCAGATGCAAGGACTAGGATAGTTGAGATTGAATTGACAAATAATGGCAATGCTCCTGAACGTTTTGACTTGTTATTGACCGCTGATTGGCGTCTCGGTGCTTCAGTTAGTCAACCCATAACCGAAGAGATCGGCTCTAATGGTGACAGCACCACTATCCTTCTTGTGATGCCAATGCCTTATGGTATTCGTCCTGATACATATTTCCTAACAGTAAGGGCGTCGTCACAGGCAAACAGTTCTTTCTTCAAATTATCACAAGTTGAATTGATAGTTGAGCCGACTTATCTAATCAATGTCGAAGATGTTGATATGAGTGGACAGACATTCCAAGGTGGTGCAGATGTCAAGACGATTTCATTCGAGGTCACAAATAATGGCAATGATTATGATGAATTTACCATAGAATTAGACACGCCAACAGGGATGAATGCTGTAGTGATTCAGAGTGACCAATACAATCCAGACAGCCCACCTTCTGTGGCACAAGGCTCGTCCGTGAACATCACCGTTCAATACTCGTTTGAGGTCGGCACAAATGGGCTTTTAGAAATGGAAGTTTCAGCACGGTCAATTCAGTCTGGAGGTATTGCGGGGGGAACAGGTTCTGCAATATTCCAAGTAGGTACTCAGGGATGGATTGATTTAATTCCCGGGGCAATCGTTACTCTTGATTCAGAAGGCTCGGTTTTAGCAAATTTTACCATCCACAATCGTCACCCAACCAACTCCCAGTTCATCCGTCTTGATGTTGAAGCAGGGAACGCACGTCAATTCGCTTCTGTGCGCGTGCAGAGCGAGGATTCCTCCTTTGTTCTAACACCTGATGATAGGCGGTCCGCTTCCATCAAATTCACTCTCACAGAGACGCAATTAATGAATTTACCAGATGATGAAATGATATTCAATATCACAGTCATCGCAACAGGTGATGATGATGTATCGGAGGCACTGGTCCAAGTGAAGGTCATCCGTGAAAGTACATCCGGTGGTGCTGGTGCAGAGGGTGAGTCGGGCATTGGCCTTGGTAACATCCTTGCATTTATTATCGGCGGAATAGTTGTTCTTGGGTTGATTGTAGTATTGGTAAAGGTCCTATTATCTACTAATCGCGAAGAAGATGAGATACTATCTCTCGAGGGATATCAGCGTCAATTGGAGGAAACATATGGCAGCATGCCAGCGGCTCCAGATGTCCCAGTAGGCGGTATTAGTGCTCCTTCGCTGCCTGTTACAGATGAAGTAGCAAATTCGGCATATGGTGGGGCTGCTGAAATCTTTGAACAACAGATGACAACGCCAGCTGGAAGCCCACCCGCAGGTAGCCCTCCAGCACCTGCTCAAGCAGCATTAACTACTTCTCAAGAGGAAGTGCCAAGCGGTGCCCCTGCTTTGCCACCCGGTGGTTTACCAGATGGTTGGGACATGACACAGTGGTCGCACTATGGTGAACAGTACCTAGAACAACAAGGTCTCAAGTGAACCATCCCTCAGATTTGCTCAGATTCAAAGGTGAATTTTGACAATTTTCGCTGTTTTTACAGAATCCCACTGACTTGCCATATTGTCAAGTGAGCGGTTGCCCTTAAGAGGGGGGCGCGGGTCGCAAGCCCGCCCCATAGGGGCGATTATACCGGAAGTGGTTGAAGTGTATGGCGGACAAGCACCAATTTTCATTCTCAAGGACGGAACTGACCGAGTAAGAGGCAAGAGTGCCCAGAGCAACAACATCGCAGCGGCAAAAGCAGTCGCAGATGCAGTTCGTTCTACTCTTGGTCCAAAAGGAATGGACAAGATGTTAGTTGACAGCATGGGTGATGTTGTAATCACCAACGATGGTGCTACAATTCTCAAGGAAATGGATATTGAGCACCCTGCGGCTAAGATGATTATTGAAGTCGCTAAAACTCAAGAACAACATTGCTACGATGGTACAACAAGTGCAGTAGTCATTGCTGGCGAGTTACTCAAGCGTAGTGAAGATTTGATAGACCAGAATGTTCACCCTACAGTGATATGCCACGGTTTTAGATTAGCAGCAGAGAGAGCAGTTGAATTACTTGAAAGCCATTCTATTCCAGTCACTGATGAAGACACTCTTGCAGAAGTTGCAAAGACTGCACTTACTGGGAAAAGTGCCGAGGCAGTGAAATCATTTTTGGCTGATATTTGTGTAAAAGCAGTAAAGTCAGTTGGCAGTGAAGAAGATGGTGAACGAGTCGTATCATTAGATGATATCAAGGTTGAAAAGCGTCAAGGCGGTTCTATCAAATCAAGCACCCTAATTGATGGGATAATCTTGGACAAAGAACGAGTTCACCCTGGCATGCCAAGAACTGTAAATGATGCGAAAATTGCTTTAGTTAACAGTGCAATTGAAGTTAAGAAAACTGAAGTTGATGCAAAAATTCAGATTACAGACCCAAGTATGTTGGCAAAATTCTTAGAAGAAGAAGAAAACTATCTCAAAGGATTAGTAGAGAAGTTGCAAAACTCTGGGGCCAATGTTTTAGTTTGCCAAAAGGGTATTGACGATATCGCACAACACTACCTAGCAAAGGCTGGCTTGTTCGCTGTCCGCAGGGCCAAGAAGAGTGACATGGAAGCACTTTCGAAGGCAACTGGTGGCCGCATTGTAACAAATATTGATGATCTTGCAAGCGATGATCTTGGAAGTGCTGCCAAAGTTGAAGAGCGAAAAATTGGCGACTCAGATATGGTTTTCATTACTGGCTGCCCTGAAGCAAAGAGTGTCTCAGTTCTCCTACGTGGGGGCACAGAGCATGTTGTTGATGAATTACGCCGTGCTTTTGATGATGCAATCGGCGTCATCAGTGTGGCTTGGGAAGATGGTTCTATTCTGACTGGAGGCGGAAGTGTGATGGCTGCATTGAGCCGTGATTTACGAATATATGCAGAAGGAATTGGTGGCCGTGAGCAGATGGCAATTGATGCATTTGCTAGCGCTCTTGAGGTGATTCCTCGTACTCTTGCTGAAAACGCTGGTCTCGATCCGGTAAATACAATCATTGAGTTAAGAAAGGCTCATGCTGAGGGTAAAGCAACATTCGGCGTCAATGTCTTTGAAGGTGGAGTCATGGATATGCAAGTTGCACAGGTGCTTGAACCAACAAGAGTGGTTGAGCAAGCAATCCAAAGTGCTACAGAAACTGCTGTAATGATTCTAAGAATTGATGATGTCATATCATCCAAAGCCGTCTCTGGAGGCGGAATGGATGGCATGGATTTTGACATGTGATGTGAAGGCAACAATCCATCGTTGAACTCTTTGCATTTACTCATTTTAGTAAATTAGGTTGAATGTGAGAAGCAATATGCGCGGCATGTTCAATAATCGACCTATGGTCGAGCAATTTAGCCAGTCTAGGCTGGGTAGGTGACAGCATGCCGGAAGTTGTAGTCTGGATTGATGATGGCTGTATCGTCTGTGATGCATGCGAGGAAGAATATCCAGAGGTGTTCAAGGTAACAGATGACACCTGCTACATCACCGCAGAATCCCGAACCGATGGCGGATTTGACACCAATGAAGGCGCCAAATCAGTATTGATAGATGGTTTGGATTTGGAGGCTATCCAAGACGCTGCTGGAGGATGCCCTGTTGATGTCATCATGGTAGAACTCGTAGACGGCAGTGACCAAGCACCAGAAGCAGATGTCGAAGCACCTGCAGCGGATGAGGTTGAACCTGCGGCAACGGCACCTGCCGTTTCTGCAGAGGCTTCAACTGATGGAGACCGGTCACTACTCGTATTGTCTGGTTCACAATCTGGTAACTCAGAAGAGATAGCAGCAAAGATTGGTAAATTAGCAGCAAATTACACATTGGAAGCAACAGTCAAGGGAATGGACGAAATTCAAATTGCTGACCTAGCAGGTTACCAGCGTATTCTCGTCATTTGCAGCACTTGGGGTGAGGGTGAAATGCCTGATAACGCCGAAGACCTGTGGATTGCCGCTAACACTGATGCCGCCCCGTCACTCTCAGGAACTCATTTTTCGGTGTGTTCTTTGGGTGACACTTCATACGAATTCTTTTGTCAATGCGGAATTGATTGGGATGGCTGGTTCGAGAAGGTTGGCGCAAATAGATTAACCGCTAGAGTTGATTGTGACGTTGATTATGATGCTATGGCTAGTGCTTGGCTAACAGACGCATTGGCTCACATGGGGGCTGTTGATGGTGAAGGAAACTTCAACGAAGAGGTAGTTGCTGTGCTCAAGGAAAAGGCAGCAGGCGGTTCTAAGAAAGCCGCTGCTGGTTCAGCATTTGATATCCCGGAATTGGTA
>CAUZFJ010000140.1:0-4394 GCA_963579105.1 Candidatus Thalassarchaeaceae archaeon | reverse complement strand
GATTGGTTTGGGGTGCTTTGTCATAAACAAAGTCAACATTCGTTGCTATTGTACATCGCTTAGCATCGCTATCGACTGCAAGATTGATCGAAACAGCATCTGTTGTGTGACCTGGTATTGTACCGCCCATTACTATCACTGCATGGTTTTGCAGAGATTCTGTTGCGCTAGCAGTTGTTTCTGGTACATTTTCTGAAACATCTACACCAGCAGATTTCAACGCGGCCGCGAATGTAGCGGCATTGAATCGAGTTGCGGCAATGCCGACCAAGTCAAGCTCAAAGGTGTCAGTTACTCCTGACTTACGTGCAGCGGCAATATTTTCTCGCGCTAAATGGCCGCCGCCAATGACAATGCCAATTTTAGTTCCAGTTGAAGCAGATTGAGAAATTATGGTGCTAGCAGATTCAATCCAGCCTTGGTCAATTTCTCCGTCGTCATACATCAGACTGCCTCCAAGAGCAACAATGACAACTGCACTCATCACGCTGGCGGTAGTGCCCCAATTGATAAGCCCGCCCGCTATATTTTACAAATAAAACCCTTTGAAGATGGGAAAAGTGGCAGCGGACAGCATGAAGGATTGATAACCCGCTGGCAATCGCCTAGAACCACAAGGTGGTTCTGATGGCAGACGACTCCGAGAAACAAGCAGCCAAACTTCGGCTCAAGCGAGTTCTTGAAGAATTGATGCAACTCAAGGGGATGGGAACTGAGCTTGTGACTGTCATCATTCCACCGGAACGACAAGTTGCTGATGTTCGTCATCAACTAGCAAATGAATCAGGTCAAGCACGCAACATCAAATCCAATCTAACGAGGAAGCACGTCATTGATGCGATTGAATCTGCATCTGCGGCATTAGCAAATCGCCGCAATGCTGGTGAAAAAGGAATTGCAGTATTCGCTGGCCACGTTATAGTTGGTAACAACAAATCTCGTATGACAACAATAGTTATTGACGACCCGCCAGAACCATTCACCTCTTTCAGATATCGCTGTGATAGCACTTTTGAGACATCTCAACTTGAAGAGATGCTCATCAATCGTACTGCATATGGGTTGTTAGTAATTGACCGTGGAGAAGGCGCATATGGCATAGCAACTGGAAGTACCGTATTTGTCAAGAAACACATCACTAGTCTTGTGCCAAGTAAGCATCGGCAGGGTGGTCAGTCGCAACAGCGGTTCGAGAGACTGATTGAAGAAGCCGCTGACAAGTTTTTCAAGAAGGTCACTGAACGTGCTTGTGAATACTGGTTACCGATGTTAAAAGACCTCAAAGGTGTGATAGTTGGCGGACCTGGTGCGACCAAAGATTTCGTAATTAACAACGGATATCTGCACCACGAAATTCAAAAAATTGTCAAGAAACCATTGTTTGATGTAGGTTATTCCAATGAAAGCGGTCTTCGTGAATTAGTTCAGAACGCTGGGGATTTAATGGACCAAATCGCTTTGGAAGAAGAGAGAACGTGGGTTGACAATTTTCTCAAAGAGATAATGCAGGCGCATCCCAAAGCAACATACGGAGAGATGATGATACGCTCTGCTCTTGACCAAGGGGCTGTTGATACGCTATTGCTTTCAGAAGCATTGAGAAAGAAAACAGTGTTTTTCAACTGTCGTCAGTGCAAACATGAATGGTCAATGACTGTTGAGAAAACTCCTGAAATTCCAGATTGCCCGGATTGTAAGGCAAATGCTGACCAAGTGCGAGGAGATTCTGATAAGGACATTGATTTGCTAGACGAATTCACAGAACTAGCAGGGCAATCTGCGGCTAGTGTAAAGTTGATTTCAACTGATTCAGAAGAGGGTATGACCCTGATGACAGCATTTGGAGGAATGGCGGCAATTTTGCGCTGGCCATGGAGTTGATGAGATGCGCCAGTTGAGTGAAGTAATTCGCGCCACAGTTTGGGATGGACTAACTGAAATGGGGGATGAAAACCCCGATGACACCTTAGCCCATCTTACTACACCTCGACATGCAAACCAAGGTGACCTTGCGTTGCCTTGTTTTGCTTTAGCAAAAGTGATGAAAAAATCACCCCAAGATATTGCTGCAGATTTAGCCCAAAGAGTTGCACCAGTTTTGACAGCAATTGATGGATGCAGTGAAGTTGGCAGTGATGGTGGCTTTTGCAATTTTTTTGTTGATGTTGAATGGCTAGCAAATCAAATAATGGCTGATATATTCAATCACCCTGAATCAGTTGGACATTTCCGTCCTTCTTCTTCTCTTTTAATCGAACATACATCAGCCAACCCCAATGGCCCGTTTCACGTTGGTCGTTCAAGAAACGCACTACTCGGGGACACTTTCGTGAGGATGCACCGTCTTGCAGGTGATGATGTTAGAGCAGAATACTATGTTGATGACATGGGAAAACAAGTTGGTATTTTGGCTTGGGCGCTGGAGAATCTAGATGATGACAGGGTCAGCGAAATCTTGGCCGCTAAAGATATGGATGAAGCACCAAGTCACCCACACAAAGAGGACCACAAAAGGGTACGATATTATCAAGCGGCAAATCTGCTGAAAGAAGTAGATCCAGATGTGGAATCTGGTGTCACAAAGTTAGTGCAAGCATCAGAAGAAGCTGATGAAGAGGTTCTTGCAATTTTTGCTTCGGCTTATCAGCCAGTCCTTGATGGAATGTTACAAACCTTAGAGAGACTTGGCATCGTGTTTGATTCATTTACAAAAGAATCAAGATTCATTGTTAATGGCTCAGTAGAGATTATCATGGATAAACTTGGCAAGAGTGAGTTGCATGGTACGGCAGAAAATGGTGCACATTTCCTAGAACTAGAGAGCCGAGGAGTACAAGGCAAATCAACAAAATTCTTCTATCAAAGAGGTGATGGTTCATCTTTGTATGCCACTAGAGATATCGCTTATCATCAGTGGAAGTGGGCTGAAGCAAATCGCCTCGTGAATATCCTTGGTGAAGACCACCGTTTGCAATCCAAACAGGTTGGGATTGCACTGGATGAGTTGGATATTCGCAATCCCGAAGTTGTTTTCTATGCATTTACAAAATTACCAGGTGGGAAAATGAGTACTCGACGGGGCAATGTTGTCTACATGGACAATCTATTGGACGAAGCCTGTTCTAGGGCAACAGCGATTGTTGAAGAGATGAGAGACGATCTCAGCGCTGAGGAATTGGCCGCAATTGGCGAGGCTGTCGGTCTCTCTGCTGTGCGTTACAATATCATCCGAGTTTCGCCAGAAAAAGGGATAAATTTCCGTTGGGAGGATGCCCTAAGTTTTGATTCGGATTCGGCTCCATTCATTATGTACAGTCATGCTAGGGCTTGTTCAATAAGTGCTAAACTTACTACTCAAGGCCATGATGTTGAATCTCTTGTTGCAAACGCACTGGCAAGTTCCAACTGGGCTAACCTCTCTGATTCAGCCTCCGGCTTGATGAAGAGAATTGCAACTTTCAGTGAGGCACTAGATGCGTCAATCAAAAGTCAGCGCCCAAATTTATTCTGCTCCTATCTCCTATCTCTAGCAACAGAATATAATCGATTTTACCGCGATAATCACGTGCTGGTAGAAGGTGAAGTCAATAGTCAGAATTTGGTTTTGTCACAAGCCGCTAAAATATTGCTTTCAGCAGGCTGTTCTGGACTAGGAATTATTGCCATTGAATCAATGTGATTCAAAGGTCTTCCATTAGTTCGCTACTCATTGTGGAACGACGCTTTCGTCCCGAAGCAGTCACGGCTCCACGCATTTCAACTAAACCGCGAATACCTAGATTGTAACTCTCAGCACGTTTTGTCCACTGGGCTGCGGGCCAGCCACAATCCCATCTGCCTTCTTCAACATTATTTTCATCAACCCAGGCGGAACATTCTGGGCGGTGGCAACGACCACTTTTTCCATTCCTTACACCCTTGTAATTCGGTTCATCTAACTCTTCCCAGAAGGATGAACGTTCGCAAATTGGACAAGGACGTCGCCGCATTCTTCCTAACTCAGTATTAGGTTCTTCGCCAACATAGTCTATTTCCCAAACCTCGACATAAGCCTCGACATACTCAGTATTTTCAGCCCGGGCAAAGAAGGCACGCAGCACATCCCATGCATCACTTTCTTTGGAAGTCACTCCCAGCGGAGTAGGCACCTCGTCAACATTGACTACGGACGGCATGAACACCTGTTTCAGGTCACTCATCGCACATCGGTACGAGCCCTACCCCATGAAGGTGGCGTCAAATTTGTTGCTAATCACTTGAACCATTCAAGAACCGCACCAACTCGTGCACCCATTACCGAGTCAAGCCATTCGCCGCGTGAAAAAAGGATGGAGAAGGGTAACACACTAGCTTTCGAAGCAATTTGAGGAAATGAGGTTTTGAACCCAGCATTG
>CAUZFJ010000139.1:0-4396 GCA_963579105.1 Candidatus Thalassarchaeaceae archaeon | reverse complement strand
CAAGATTTCTGTGAGGAGGCTAGCCTCTATTTCGTGCACTCGACGTGATAATATTGGGCCGGTAATATGCATCCCTTTGGAAGTAGGTCTTTGTAAAATTCCTTTGCGTAATTCCCATGTTGGTAGCCCAGCCTGCACCACTTGGAACGGATGCCAATGGCAGCCTGGAAGCCTGCCGCCACGCCTAAGCATTCTTTCACCAGCCCAGAACCAGTCATTGATTTCGGAACTGGCGGTGTAGACTTTACTCCCCCGGGTAAACATTTTTTCATAGTCAGCCCCCCACTCTTCAGAAATGCTTTCTAGAACATCAGTGGTGGTTGGAAGTTCGTGATTTTTCGTTGGTGGCGGAGGTTGGCTAACTGGCCTTTCAGCCATTTCGCTAGTTGGCATCAATGCCGAGGCGACTTCACCATCACCAATATGTTTGAAAGCGGCGACAAAGAATCCCCCAGAATCATTTTCATCACCCCAAATTCGCCGACAAAGAGGCAAAGCGGCAGCTATTTCAGTTTCTTCAGGTGACAATAATTCCGTTCCATCTCTATCACTAAATGTACCTTCTTCACCGCTTTTGGGGCTGAGTTGTGACCAAGTTGACATGCCCTCTCGGCTAACTAGTCCGGGACATTTTTCATCGATTTCAGTATCAACTAATTTCAGGAATTCACAAGTACGTAGGATCTCAGCAACTACTGCTTCGTTTTCGATTGGGTCCATTGAACAAGTAGAGTAGACCATCCTACCACCAGGAGCGAGCAGCATTGCACCTTTTCGGACCAACGCGACCTGCAACGGATTCAATTTGCGACCAGCCCGTTCAGTCCACCTTTCCCATAATTCAGGGTTCTTTCTTGTTGTCCCGTTTCCGGAACACGGCGCATCAACTAATATTCTATCAAAGCCAGGATTTGGACACCGAGGCAGATGTCGGCCATCATGGCGAATAATCACCATAGATGTAAGGCCAACTCGCTTAGAATTTGAGACCAAAAGATTTGCTCGTCCCGGATTAGATTCATTGGCAACAACGACTCCATCATCATCAATTGCTTCGCACAACTGAGTTGACTTGCTTCCTGGCGCCGCACACATATCCAACACATGATGTCCAGCCTTACAATCGAGTAGTTTCACAGGAATCATGCTGACTGCTTCTTGACGAGTTATCCGACCGGAATCATGTAGAGCACACAACAGAATTTTTGCAATCTCACTTGGCCATTTTCCTCTTAACCATGGCATCACCCAGCCTTGGCCTCCGCCACCTTCGACTAACCAATCAATAGGTTTGGCACCCAAAGATAGGAGAATCTCTCTTACCCACTCTTGGTCTTCTCGCAGGGGGTTCACACGCAAGGTTTCACTAAGTCTTGATTCAGCAGTTTCAATCCATGAATCAGCATCCTCACGCCATGTTTGCACAGCCCTCCACAGGTCGCTTTTTGAAGGGTCTGCAAAGCCGAGTTTACCCATTCACACCGCCTCCCTAACCGCTTGCACATACCTTCGTGTCGGTCCCCCTCCCTCAAGGGTTGTGGATGCGCTAAGCCAATGAGCCATGCCCAGTGTCGCCTGTTGCATGGCGGTTGGAAGTGGCGATGCTTTCAGCCTTCCCGCCACTCTATTAACGGTCATTTTATTGTGGTCATTTTTACAATGGTCAGCGCCTTTGTGGTTGCCTGGATTGGCTGAGAAAAACCCTGACAAAGCAAAATTTTACCACCACTTTGACCGCAGTTTAACTTTGATTCCAGCGGCATTAATTCTACTAGTCGTTTTAGATTTGATGAAAGCCCATTATTTACAAGACCTAACTTATGCCCACGTAGCCAATTTTGGCAGTCCCGCATCATCTGGTTTTAGCATTGAATCTCTCACCCATTTTTTCTATTCCACCGGCGCACCTTGGCTAATGATTCCAGTATTATTTTCTTTCACAATAATTGCCAAGGAATTTAAATTGAATAATCGCATTTCTTTGTTTGATGAAGCGATAGACGCTGACCTGCGCGCCCGCGTATTGCGCTGGCATGGTCTGCTTTGGCCAATCATGATGATTGGGTTTATTCCTTCAGACGCATTTGCGGTTTACTCAGAACCGCAAGCCTTCATCGGTTCACAATCCGCTTCATTAACAGCATCCTTGGGTCTGATGTTTGCCGGCATCGGTCTAGGAATGTGGTCATACGCGATTGCTGAATTTTCACAATTAGGAAAAGATGCAAAATTAGATCGAGTTGCATTCGCCGGAGGCATGGTAATTGTATCACTATTTTTCCTGTCAATTGAAAACACATCATCACCAATAATTGGGGGATTAGCCAACTTAATTGCGCTAGGAGAAGTGGATAAACTTGCCTTGACTTGTGCATTAGTTGTGTTGCTGTTGGGGTGGCCGATGTTCCTAATTCTGATGGATACGGTTCAAGAAAAACGAGGTATCGCGAAGGGTCGCCGCTGGTTAGGTTTGGGTCGAACCCTTGGTCATACAATGATCCTCACTTGGGTTGGAGGAGCGGTTCTTATTGAGCCATTACCACACATCGCTGGATGGATGGATGCGTTTTGGCTATCACTTACATTGATGATTCCACTGGTTGTTTTCGGCCTAGTTGGAACTTTGCTTCCAATGGCCGGATTGGATTCGCGCCCACGCCCCGAAGCGTGGGGCTTTTTCCTAATGATGAGTCTTGCAATTCCGTTCTTAACAATACGCGAACCATTGACAGGGGTTTTAGTTCCAGGATTATACATGTCAATGACAACTCTTCCACTGTTAGCAACTCATCCCGAACAGCGGCCAAATTTAGCAATTCAGAGGCGGGGCATTGAATCGGCCGTGCTAATCGGCCTGACAATTACGGCCTTGATTGCAATTCACAAAATGCTAGCCGGCGATTTATTAGCAATGCCATGGGCAGTCGCAATCACCCTAATAATGCCATTTTTTACAGTTATCTTGCTGAAAAAACCAAATTCAGAAGTAGAATCACCTACGCCATCTTCGACGTAATATTGTATTTGCGCGGTGTTATCTGTGTATTCTTTGTGATAACTCTAAGATTGATTCTGTTGGAATTTTTTAGACCCCCTGAAAAACCCCTTTTTACCGACATTTTCACCTGCAACGGTTATAGCACCGACAGTGCACCTGCATTTCAGTTGACTGCGTTTTGTAGTCTTCTAGATGGGATGCGAAATGACTGAAGAGAGTGAGCCAGACGTAAAGCGACAAAAGCGGATTAGTCCGTTAGCCAGAGCCAATAAACAGGCTTTCAAAGCGGCCAGGGCGAGAGCCGAATCCACGACCGAAAAAATTGAGGCGACCCACGAGATAAGAACTCGATTCAAGGATATTCACGAGCGTGCGGTAGAGAGTCAAGTTGAGCAAGGTCCCTTAGTTCCTGTTGAAGCACAGATGGAAGTCGCAGATGATGATTGGGTTTACCAGTCAATTGATGAAGATACACTTCGAGAATTGAGTCACAGAGTTGTTCTCCAGACTAGTGCTGGTAAGCGCAAAGTTCTGTTTGAAACACAAAATCTCAATGAGGCAATGGATTGTGCAGCACGAATCGTAGAGTTCAGTGATGGCTGTGTTTTAGTAGAAACCGTCGACCCTTGAGTGTAATTTAGGATTAGTCGCGTTCAAATAGGCGAGGCAGGTGGGGCGTTTTACATGGCAGTCAAGAAGGACAAGAAGTCGAAGGGGCCAAACATCCAGCAAGCTGCTGGGTTAATCCGCTACTTCGACGAAGAGTCAGATGACGCTTGGCAGATTTCAAAAGGCATGATTTACGCTGTCTGTATCATTTTCTCAGTTGGCGTGTACTTGGCTAACCAACCAAACCAGTGGGAGAACACTTGGATGTGGATGTGGGACAACCTGTTTGGTTGAACCAACTTCTAAGATTATTCTTCAGAATCCGTTAAGTCAACGAATGGGATATCGCTTTTTGAATCATCGTTGAAATCTCCCAGCAAGTCATCTGCTGAGACATCGCCGGTTTTTGTAGCCACTTCACTAGGAGTGATTCTATCTACTTCATCTGGAAGTTCTTCATGGACCATTACATGCTCCTCTAATATTTCTTCATCCACATCTAATGAATCATCTAGCAACAAGTCATCTGCTTCTTGAAATACAGTGCGCGTAACTTCTGTTGTTGGGTCGGCTTCAATCATTGAGGATTCTGCTCTTGCTAATGCTCGCTCAAATCCAGCCGCATTCTTGTCATGCAAAGCCGCCAACGCAATCTCAATATGACCACTTGCTTCTCCAATGGCTCTTTCAGCGTCACTTCTCTGCCAATTATCGTAATCCATTTCTTCAAATTCGTCAAGCCTTTTTGTTAGTGTTGTGGCCCGATCTTTGTATTTGTGTGCCTCTTCG
>CAUZFJ010000138.1:0-4400 GCA_963579105.1 Candidatus Thalassarchaeaceae archaeon | reverse complement strand
CCATAATAACTTCTTCATATTCAGATAATGTAAGGTCGTGGGGATTTATTTCTGCTGGCCACAATGTTGCCATTGTAACTCGGGCAGAATCTAATTTTTCACGATGCCAACGATTGCGTCGTAGTCTCTTAGTAACTCCTTCTTGAATTAATTCATAATCATCAGAATCAACATCAATTGAAGTAATTCTAGTACGCCAATCATCAACATCATCAGCACCATCAAAGGAAATATCAATGCTTTCAACAGTTGATAATATCTGTTTGCATACCTGGATTTTTTTAGCATGTTCATCAATTGCTAACCAAGCAGTCCTGGGGCGATTATTGAGCAATGTTTCAAGAGGTTGCACCTCAAATCCAGATTCACGCCACGAATTCAATCTAGCCAGTGATTGTTGTTCTCTCTCATCTCTCTTGGTTTCAAGAATTCCAAGCAAATTTTCAACACTTTCAACCCTGTCTACTTGTCCTTGTAAAGCAATTGCATCCCCCGCGCGTTCGGGAAAAAGAGTCAACAACGAATCAAGTTTTAGCCAAGAATCATTCAATCTTGCAACCTTCTTTTCAATATCCTCAAACCGTTCTTCAAGGCTTAGAAGGTCAGACGGCTGTGGCTGTGTTGGTGCATTGATATGCAAACCCCTTGCTCGAAGTTTTTCAAGCCATGCTGAAATAATTGTTAGTCTGCTGGCATAGTCTGTAGCCGCCTGTTCGGCATTTTCTTGAATTGTTTTTAACCGGGCCGAATCTTCCATTTTCTGTGCTAATGAGGCTTTATCAAGTAAATTCCTTGCCTCAGCAGCGTCAAATATTGTAATCACTTCATCAACAACCTCCTCAATATTTCCCAGAGTAGTATCCATCTCTTGGATGCGATCTACTTCACCATACCTTTGCTGTAAATTACCACTTAGTGCAGTCAGAGCCCAACCCCTTTCTTGACGTAAATGTTCAACCATTTCTTCAAGGATTCTTGTACGCCTAATTTGACGTTGTTCTAAATTTGAAACAACCTCCTCCATCTGGTTGGTAGCGACAACATTTTCAATCGCTGAAATAACATCGTTTGAGTACGGTGTCATTGATTCATCAATCGTTTCTAATCGTTCAAGCCATTGGTTTAATTCGTTACTTCTCCCTTCTCTAGACCAACTATTCTCAGAATCTTTTGCCGTGAAAACCCATGGTCTTCTTTTGCTGATTACATCGCGCCATTTTCTTTGCCCCGCTTCCAAGTTTGTTGGGTTTTTGAGAATTTCCAATAGTTCTTCTCTCTCTGGCCATTGAGTTGGCCAGGTAGCAACTTTTCGGCGTAGTGAAAGTGCCGTTATCATTGCGTTTTCAAGCCTGATAACCGATTCTGAAATATTACCTCCGACATTTTCTAGATGGGAGGTAATCGCATCAGCGTCAAAGCCTTGATTACTCCAGCGTTGTCTACGCTCGGCTAGCAAGTCACCACTCTCCAAGAGGTATCCCCGTTACAGCGAGTGCGCTGTTGGTTGTCAATAGTTCCCTTGACCCTTATGGGTCAAATAGTAAAAGAACAGGGTTAAATTTCTCTTGTTAGTAATTCTTAGGTTGAGATAATTCATCTCACGACTACTTTCAAACTCAAACCCCAAAAAACGCCAATTTTTCCCTTCTTTAGTCATGATAATGATGTATTTCGGAAAATTGCAGAGGGTGGTAAAATCGCTCTCCCTACGGGAGAGTGAGGGTCAACATCAAGTAGGCAATCAGTAGGCTAAGGTGTCTATGACACCGCTTGAAATTGGGTTGACCTTGTTCGGAACACTACTTGGCGGAGGCATCATTTTCTGGATGATTCAAGTTGATGGCCATTTCCGAAGGTATAGCCGAGATGCCGCTGCGGAACGGGCAGGGCAGGCAACACAGATGATGTTGTTAATTGATGAAGTCGGTAGACTATCAGATGATTGCACCGCATTAATCCACACCCAACCAAAGTTGAAAGGCTTGATTTCGGCACATAATTCAATCAGCGGATTGGAGGCATCACTAGATTCAGAAGTTGGTTCACCAAGTATTAGAGAAGCAGCAGAACAATTGTTGGTAGCAATTAGAGGAATGTTGGCAACTCACGCGACGGATGGTGATTTCACTCAAGCAGAGGGGAAGCCAGATTCAGGAGTTATGGCATTAGCAAACCGTTTGTTCGATTTGTTCACTGAGTTAGATATTCACGGACCTAAGAACCTAGGTCTTACTGCTTTGGAGGCCCGTCGTTTAGGTGAGATAGCCCACGAGTTGGGAGAGGATGCTTGGGCAAGAGCGTGTTACAAGGAAGTCGCCAGTAACCTCGCTCCAGGAAACTTAGCTTCAATGCGATGCCTTGCAATATTAGCCAAAGATTCGGCAGATATTGAAGAAGAGGCCCATTGGGTTGATGAGCAATTATCACAAATCCCAGATGATGTTGAACTACTACGTCGTCTTTCGGTACTGCGACCAGAGACCGCAGAGCGTAATGTACAACGCTTGGAGGCCCTAGGCAAAGCAACTCCTGCTGACCATAGTTTTGTTTCCGGATTAAAAGAGAGATTACAAGGTGATTCTTCAGACCATTCCCTTGCTGCTGTTGAAGCGGCAATAGAGCAGAACCCAACGATTGACCAATATCTATTGAAGGCAAGAATTCATCGCCGTCGCGAAGAACCAATGTTGGCAATTGATTCTGTGGAATCGGGATTAGAACTTGCAGGGGGCAGGCAAAGCGGCGAGGCGTGGGCTCTATTGGCCCAACTATTGTGTAGTGATCCCAAGCGTTTAGCAGATGCACTCAAGGCAGCAGTTCACGCTTGTGCCCTTGATGCTGGAGGAACAGATATGATTCTCCTCAAAGCAGAATTATTGGAACGAAGTGGTCGAGCTGATGATTCAGCAGAGTGGTTGGAATCAGTTCTTGAAAAAGACCCATCAAACTCAATAATTCGGTCAGAAATATCTCAGGTGCATACATTCAACGGTCGAAGAGAGGAAGCATGGGCAGTGATAGAAGATGCACCAAACTGGGGTGGTCCAGAACTACATATTCAGAAGGGTAGGCTGCTACTTGCAGACTATGATGCAAACAGGGATGCAGGTCATGCTGACACAGATATTTTATCAGCCGCAGAAGCCACATTTAGAGAGGCATTAGAATCGGATAGAGAATGTGGTTTAGCATGGCTTTGTCTTGGTCGTTGTCAGCGTTTGGCCGGCGATATTGATGAGGCAAAAATCTCACTCAATAGGTCTCGTCGTTTGATGGATGACCCAATGATTGCTGCTGAAGAGAGCCTAATTGCAGTGGATGAAGGTCGAATTGATGATGCTGCTCGATTAATTGATGAGGCGGATATCACAGAATCAAAATCACTTGTAATCCCGTATGTAAAGGGATTAGTGGCTGCTAAGAGAGGTGTTCTCTCAGAAGCACTTGATAGGTTTAACGAGGTATTGATGGTAAACCCTCACCATGTTAGGGCTAGACTCAACCGAATCACCCTACATTTGTTAGCTGAGGATGTGCAAACTGCACTGGACGATTGTGACTGGCTACTCATGACTTACCCCAACCTACTGCTTGCTAAACTAAGGCGTGGTGAGGCACTAATTCAGCACGGTATATTTGATGAGGCAGAGAGAGAGATTCGCGCAGTTCTCCAAGAACAACCGGAGAATGAAGTGGCCCTCACTAGGCTAGGCTCGTGCCTACTCGCTCAGGGAAGAGCTGACGAGGCCTTCCAGCCTCTAAACAATGCACTAAACCTCAATCCAGAATATCCAGAAGGGTATTATCAGAGAGCAATGTTGTATCTTGAGATGGGTGAAGCAGACAGCGCTTTGGCAGATTTCAAGACCACTGCAAAACTTGCTCCCCGACATGTGGATGCATTACTTAGGGTTGCAGCAATTTACCATGAACGCGAAGATTTTCAAGACGCTGAAGTCGCATGGCGCAAAGTCTTGGATGCCGACCCTGACAATAAATTGGGTAGAGCAAGGCTAGATGAAGTCAGAATATCATTAGCAAAAACCGCTTGAACACCAAGCGAAGAGTTGATGCTGAATCACTGCTTAGCGAATACATGGCATTCAATGTAGGTAAGCAGGCACCAGATTTCACCCTCCCAAACGCACACCCAAGTATGGGTGAACCAGAGATGAGTTTGGCCGATGTAATGGGTGAGAGAGGGGCAATAGTTGTATTTTCTTGTTTGCATTGTCCGTATGTAGTGGGTAATATCGGAAGAATCGAGGCTTTGGCCAAGCGAGCGGGCGAAAATGGGTTAGGTTTCGTGGCAATTAATTCCAACGCGGCCAATCCAAATTACGAATCGGACTCGGCACAGAGGACCGCTGAGGCATGTGAAAAAGGGGTCCCATACCCTT
>CAUZFJ010000137.1:0-4421 GCA_963579105.1 Candidatus Thalassarchaeaceae archaeon | reverse complement strand
GGGAAGTGGTAACTGGGTCATGTCTCTATTCCCAACACCCGAAGGCGCTGATGCGCGCAATGTCAACAGCAGTAGTCCAGTTCGTATCAACGAAGTGATGGTAAATGCAACTAATAGTTGGTTATCCTATCCTAATGGGAATTGGATTGAATTGTCACACCGAAGTTCAGATCCTGCTGTTGATGTTAGCGGCTGGAGAATTATTTCAGGCACCGGCCAATTATTTGCCTTAGATGCTGGGTTTTCAGGCCGAGACACAGGTAGCGGTTTACTAATTGAATCTGGCTCCTATGTAGTTCTATCAACCCCACCAACAACTGGTCAAATGCTGATTAGTGGTGATACCATTTCATTGGTAGATGGGGTTGGAGAAATCGTGGATTCAGTAAGTTGGGGTGGTGACTTTGGCTCTAACAGGACAGCAATGCCAACTGACCCAGACCTACCGGCCCAGCCGATGATGGTTTCTGGATGGGCAACACCAGCAATGCCAAATCCAAACCAAATGACAAGTTCAGTAAACGAAAGCGCTGATTTCAGAATATCTGAATTAATGCCGAATCCTATCGGTTCAGATTCAAATCTTTATCCTGAAGGAGAATGGATTGAAATCGTAAATGTCGGTAACGACACCGCATCTTTCCAAGGCTGGAAGATCCGAGATGGCAGAAATACCTCACTTGCTCTAGATTCAGAGAGCATTCCTGGTCTCAACGAATCCTCCCCATCTGATTGGGAACTAGATGCAGGCGAGCACCTAGTTGTGTGGAGAAATGGACGTGCTATGAGCCTGCAAAATAGCGGTGATGCGGTTTCGCTTATTGATAATCAAGGAGAAGTTGTTCAAACTCTAGTTTATTCTCTTACACCACTAAATTCAACTCTTGTTTCAGGTAGTGATATTGCTGGAGAATGGATTCACTCGCCGTGGCCAAGCCCTGGCTCATCAAACCCACTTTTCGACAATCCTTACACCGGAGCAACCACGCTTGAAGTAAACGAAGTAATGCCTCAATGCACAGGTGGAAATCTAGGAATTGATGGAGATTGGTTAGAAATTTATAATCCAGATTCTGTCACAATTAATCTTTCACGTTGGTTAGTTGTTGCTGATAGCGGAGATGCGATGGTTTTGCGTTCTCTATATTTGCAACATTATGCTGCAGGTGTAGCATATGAACGCAGTGACTGGTGGAATCTAGATGCTGGAGAATATGCAGTATTAATTCCAGAAAACAACGGTTTCCTATCTAATTTCGATGAAATGATTGACCTCAGAGACCCCAATGGTGGGGTGCGACAGGAAGTTGTTTGGGCAACTTCTGAAAACTGTCGAAGCGTAGAAGGTGATGCATCTGCGTGGTCTGAGGATTGGCTCAATACCATGTGGCCTACACCAGGTGATGAAAACCCTGAACCCACCCCTTGGGATACTGATGACCCGGTATGGTTCACAAAAGTAATGCCAGGACAAATTTACAACCGAAACAACGAGTTCATTGAAATCACTAATATGGGTAACAGCATTCTAAATCTTGCAGGTTGGCACTTCAATAGAATCAAATCTGATGGGACTGCTAATTCAGGAACCTTCAATGGATTGAATCTTCAACCAGGAGAATCTTTGACTTTAACTCAGTCACCAACCAACCTTTCAGAAGATGGTGGAATCAATGCTGTTGATATGAATGAGGTTTTGGATTACTCCCCTTGGATGTATGATTCCGGTTCTTCTCTTCAACTGATTTCACCTGATGGAGTAATCGCTGATACTTTCGTTTATGGAAACGGGCTTGCCACTGTTTCGGGTTGGAGTGGACCTGCAGTCTCGACCCCGCCTACAACGACAGAAGGTCTGATTTACATGCGAGGTGACGGTTGTGACGAAAAGGAAGATACCAACACAAGTGCTGATTGGGAAGTCCGCTGGATTCGACTAGGAGCCAGTATGTTTTGTGATTCGGGAGTCTTTTCAACTACTGGTTCTCTAGAACCAATGGCTTCACCAGATGGAAGTCTTTACCAATTTACTGAATGGCTTGATGGGAGTACAACTGAGTTACACATTCATGTCTATGAATTGATGAGCAACGATATTGTTGCCAAACTTGTTCAACTATCACAAGCAAATGTGGATATCACAATTATTCTTGAAGAAGATCCCTTCGAAGATGAAGAAGATTTGTACAAAATTAGAGGAATGGCATACGAATTATACGCTGGAGGAATCACAGTATACTGGATGGGGAATCCTCGCGGTGAGAATGCACCACCAGCACCTTACCAATACATTCACAGTAAAGTTGCTGTAAGAGATGGGGAGTCCGTATGGATTGGTTCAGGGAATATCAAAGAATCAACTTTCCCTGCTGGAGATTACCCTTCGAACCGAGATTGGGGGTTGGTCATCAACTCACAAGATGTAGCTCAATTAGTGATGAGTAGGATGTTATGGGATGAAAATGTTAGCCATCCTCATTTGAATAGTTATAGTGTAATGGACCCATCAACAGGTAAACCATCCGGATGGACATCGTATGGCCCAAGTGGACTAGATGCTGTACCGCCAACCACAACACCACCTGTTATTTCTGGTGACTTTACTGGACAAGTTTTAACCTGCCCTGATGATTGTATTTCGGGCATTATTAATCTCCTTGACTCAGCCGATACTAGTATTGAACTCTCACTACAGGGATTTGACATGGGATGGCACTGGGGATTTGGCGACAACCCATTGGTAAAAGCGGTTGAAAGAGCGCTACAAAGAGGGGTTGAAGTAAGGTTGCTCATTAACGGATATTATGTAAATTATGATGATGACATACGTGATACTGTAAATCATTTCAACAATCAGTGGAATCGTACAGATGGCTATGATGCAACAGCGATTTTAATGGCTCCTGCTGAAAGAATCACTAAATTACATAACAAGGGAGTGATTGTTGATGGTGAATCAGTTTTGATTTCCTCCATCAATTGGAATTCAAATGCAATTTTAAGAAACCGTGAGATGGGGATTGTCATCCATAATACTCAGTTAGCAGCTTGGTATCTATCATCTTTTGAAGAGGATTGGAATCGATTGGACGCTGATACCGATACCGATGGCGACAATATGCCAGATGCTTGGGAACTTGAATACGGATTGAACCGAACATCATCTGTAATTCCTGGCAGTTCATTACCTGAACAATCACATGATTTTGATGGCGATGGACTTGATAATTTACGAGAGATGGGTGTCAGCGCAGACCCAAATAATCCCGATACTGACGGAGATTGTATCCGGGATATTGACGAATTGGTGTTTGCAACTCTGAAGGAAATTCCCGCATCTGATGCTATCTTATTTGCTGATGCTGACAATGATGGTGTTGCCGACGGAGAACAGACAGACTGTGGTTCAAACATGATAGGGAGTGAGGACGGTAACAATGATGGGACCAACAATGACAGCACCACTAACCCCACCATTCCTGAGGCAGAGAACCCATTTGATTCACCATCCGCAAAAGTGTTGATAGGAGTTGTTGGAGTTGCAATGGTAGCATTGGTAATTGCTCTAGTTGCAATTCTATTAGGCGGAAGAGAATCTGCCCGTGGAGTCGTAAAAGATGATTCATTCGATTTAGCAATTGCAGTTGCTCAAGAAGCGGCTTTTGGCTCTGACGACTCTGGGTCCGAAGTTCAATCACAAACCTCAGAAACTGAGGCGAGTGAAACTCTGTTACCTGATGGAAGTCTAAACGAAGAGCCGAAAATTCTCTCTAGCCGCGACGATGCTGTTGGACGCCATGATGGCGTGCACGGAGCACCACTTCTTGATGGATTTGAGTTTGAAGGCTGGACGCCACAACAAGTTCAAGATGCACTAAACGAGGGCTGTACTGTAGAACAACTACGGGAAAAATACAAACAAGAAAAACAGTGAATGAACCATAAAAGTGGTTTGTCGGAGAAGAAAAATGACCTCTGAAATTCAGCAGGCTGTTAATGGCATTGTTGATGGTTCACTGAACGATAAGCAAGTCGAAGATTGGCTCAGAAATGTATTTGAAAATGGCTTAAGTGATGCTCAAACTGTTGAGTTAACTCATGCCATGGTTCACTCAGGCACAGTGCTTGATTGGCCCAAAAAATGGGCTCACCTAGTGGTGGATAAACACAGTACTGGAGGTGTTGGGGACAAGGTCTCACTACCCCTAGCACCAGCGGCAGCAGCATGCGGAGCCAAGGTTCCTATGATTTCAGGAAGAGGCTTGGGCCACACCGGAGGAACTCTTGACAAATTGGAATCAATTCCTGGCTACAATGTATCTCGTAGCAAGGATGAATTACGCGCCCAAATTGAAAAACATGGATGTGCAATAGTTGGACAAACGAGTGATATTGCGCCCGCAGATAAGCGAATGTATGCT
>CAUZFJ010000136.1:0-4447 GCA_963579105.1 Candidatus Thalassarchaeaceae archaeon | reverse complement strand
AGCAGGTTAACTTGCTGATTGTTTATAAAATCAAAGATAAGCAATACCTGGCTCTGAAGGATAAGCAAATTTTGCTTTACCACCAACATCTTCACCTTCTCCAGCAAGGCAAATGTTCACTTCTGCTACGCCGAGTTCTGCGCTGAGGAATGACTTTGCATCAGTTAGAATTTTTACTTCATCAAGATTTGATTTTAACACACTTCTTTCAGTTGGAGACCATTTGTACAATTGTTTCATAATTCGTTTCCAAGCTCCAGGCACTTGTCCTCTAACTTCTCCATCTTGGGTAAATGGCCTGGACATTATCTCACCCATTGCACCTTTCATTGGGAAGTCATTCTCAAGTAATTCAATACCAGTGCGTACCAATTCACCCTTCCACCCTTCGGCGATTTGAATCGTTACAGATGTTGGTTCATTCTCAAGGTGTCGTTGTGCCAAACCTTTCATCTGTCTAGCCTGGTCAAGAACCGATTGTAGGATAATCTCTTGTGCCAAGACGGGATTCATGGCTTCAGGCTCATCATTATCCACTTCACCAAATCCAAGAGGTTGGATGGCAATCAAGCCTTCACCACCCGCTTCTGCCCAAATTTCTTCAGCAATATGAGGTGTTGCGGGATGCATCATCTTAGCCCAATCAAGCAGGAGCACGCGAGCCAATTCTCCATTGCATCCTCCACGACGCTGGTACCAAAGAAGGTCAGCGTAGACTTCGTAATGGCTGAGCATCACACCGGCTCGCAAATCAACCGATTCCATCGCCGAAAACCATTCGGTTTTTCGAATCTGAAATTGGGTGCTTAACCATTCATCTATTGCCGCATTATCATTGTCCCATGACAACATTTCGCGGCATAAATTCCAAACTGATTTCATTTGTTTGTAACATGATTCTACCCCAGTATCAGACCAATCCATCCCAGCAGTAGGTTGGGCAGCAAACAGAATGAATAGCCGGACGGTGTCAGCGCCATATTGTTCAATCATTGAAACAGGGCCAACAGTATTGCCTAGAGATTTACTCATTTTAGCGCTCCGCTCTGTTAATTCACCTGCACAATATGGGCAAGCATTACCCCTCTCGCTTACTGGATGAGTGATATTACAAGGTGCACAAAACGGTGCTTGTGCGTTGACCATTCCTTGGCATAATAATTCTTCAAAAGGCTCGTCACTATTATGCAAACCCATGTCTCGAAGGGCTTTAGTCCAGAACCGTGCATAGATTAAGTGCATTTGTGCATGCTCAATTCCACCACAATAAAAGTCAACATTCATCCAATAATTCGCTGCTTGCTTACTGAAGCATAAGTCAGGATTATTTGCATCAATGTAGCGCATGAAATACCACGATGAATCAACAAAAGTATCCATCGTGTCGGTTTCCCTCCTCGCCGGATTACCACAACTAGGGCAGTCAACATTGAGGAAGGTAGGTGAGGTTTGTATCGGATTGCCCTCGCCACTAAAGACCACATCATCAGGTAGCATCACTGGCAACTCATTCTCAGGAACCGGAACCGCGCCACATTCTTTACAGTGGATAATAGGAATTGGTGTCCCCCAATATCTTTGTCGTGAGATTAACCAGTCACGAATTTTCCATTGGATAGTTCCAGTACCAGAATTTTCAGATTCGAGAGCGCTGATCACCGCGCTCTTTGCGGCATCACCTTGTAATCCGTCAAAGCCTTCTCGGGCAGAGTTTGTCATCTCTCCATAGCCCTCAAAGGCTGCTGTTAACGGCTCAGCGTTGTCAGTTCCAGTTTCAAGCAAGACGCGATTAATTGGTAAATTGTGTTCTGTCGCGAAATCAAAGTCACGTGCATCGTGGCCCGGTACAGCCATTACTGAGCCGGTACCGTACGATGCAATCACGAAATTCCCAGCGTAAATTGGTATTTTCTCCCCACTTAGTGGATTTATTGCATGCCGGCCAAGGAATACACCTTTCTTTTCCTTCAGCATACCTCTATCCATGTCAGAAAGTTGCTTTGCTTCTTTTTCCATCTCCCGCCACGCTTGTTCATTTTCGTGACCCTTAACCAAATCCTCACAAAGAGGGTTTTCTGGGGCTAGAGTAACAAATGTGACGCCAAAAATTGTATCAGGCCTAGTCGTAAAGGCTTCAATCACAAGACCATCCATGCCTTCCACTTTGAACTTGATTTGTGCGCCTTCAGAGCGCCCCATCCAATCTTTTTGCAGGGCTTTAACATGGTTAGGAAATTGTATTTCCTCAAGTGAGTCAAGTAGTTCTTGCGCGTACTTTGTGATTTTCAAAAACCACTGGTCCATGTCTCTCTGTGTAACTTCACTTGAACATCTCCAGCATCTTCCATTGTGAACCTGTTCATTGGCTAATACTGTATTACACTGTTCACACCAATTGACATTTGCGAAAGTTCGGTACGCTAAACCGCTCTCAAAAAATTTTAGGAAAAACCACTGATTCCACTTGTAGTAGTCGGGGTCATGACTCATTAATTGTCGATTCCAATCGTGTGAAAACCCCATTTGTTTGAAATCTGATTTTATGCTAGCGATATTACGGTCAGTGATATCTCTTGGGTGCCCTCCTTCTTTGATGGCAGCGTTTTCAGCAGGCATGCCAAAAGAATCGAATCCCATTGGATAAATGACGTTGAATCCTCTTGCTCGCCGATAACGAGCGACAGCATCTCCAATTGAGTAGTTTCTAACGTGGCCAATATGCATCTTTCCAGAAGGATACGGATACATTTCGAGGCAGTAGAATTTAGGTTTATCACTATCTAATGGGGCGATGAAAATCTCGTCGTCCAACCATCTCTTTTGCCACTTATGTTCAAAGTTTGCAGGTGAGAAATCCTCCTCCATACAATCAACCCTTCAACGACATTTACATTCGTTATTGAATCGCCGAATCAACCGCTCGCTATCAAAGGAACGGAATTATCATACCTCATCAAGTAAAGATGGCAAGTCACTGGAGTTAAGCAGAATCAGTGCACGGTCAGTCAGTCTGTACCGGTAGCGCATTGCGACCCTCTCCTTCTCTACCAATCCCCAATCCTCTAGTGATTTGAGGTGGTATGACACCAATTGTTGACTGGTTTCCAACTTGACCGACAATTCTTTTTGAGATAGATTGAGGATTTCATTCTCGTGGATGTCAAGAATTTGTAGAATCTTACCCTGTAAACTGTTTGGGTCTGGTGTAAGTACTGGAACTGGCAAATCATCATCGGCAGTTCTCGAGTCAATCGAAGCTGGATAGTATCTAACTTTACGACCATCCTTACGCCTCCATACTCGTTCATCAGATTCCAATACTGAAAGATGGTGGGTTAGTTGGCCGTTAGACATTTGTAAAGCCCCTAACAAGGCTCTGAAGTGAATACCTCTGTGTAATTCAATATAGGCAACAATTCTACCTCTTTGATACTCACCACCCGATTCCTTCTTCTTGCGAACCATACCGAGAAGAGCGAGACCGTATTTTGTTGCAGGTAGGCGGATCCATTCAACTTGGGTAACCGCTCCGGCAATCAGTGCAAGCAGGCTGGTCGAAGCGATGATGGCAACTATTGTTGGCGCTGCAGCAGGAATAGAAATTACTGGCGTTTCAGATGCTACTTCCGTATCGATATTAGAATCTGTTGAGGCTACTTGTGCTTCACCTAATACTTCAACCACAACAATGTGAGATGCCCAACTAGCACAAGCAGTTGAGGTGTCAGTACTCTCCTCAACCCAGTACGCACCGCGGTGATTTGGAAGCGGCTTCCAGTTTTCTATTAGCGAAGATGAGTAAGCGTGCTCAATAGCATCAACATCAATTAGAATCCAACATCCACCAACATCAGTGGTAACATAGTGCCAACTACCTTCAGCCATCCAACTCAAAGGCGTAGCATCCTCTTGCACTAATGTTTCACCAGTATCTCCACTTTCGGATTCGTCGTCTGAATTATGCTCATCTTCAAGTTGTGTTGGGGGGTTCCAGGTATGGGCTAATTGGGTAGTAAATCTAGGTGTTCCAGTAGTTTCAATGAAGAGCGACCAAGTACCTTGATTAAGTTGGCCAAACTCAATTGTAAATGGGTCAAATGGGATGCCATTGCCAGCAGCAATCGTCTCCAACATTCCTCCTGATTGCTCACACTGTTCATTCCATATTTGATGAGGTTGAGCCTCACCTATACGTTGTAGAGTGAAGGTTAAGCGGCATTCTTGAGGCCAGTGGATATCTAAGTCAATTTGGTTCTCCAGCCGAATTTGGAACGTGATAGATTCTTGATTAGTTCCAGGATTGTTGGTAAGTAATTCAATTACTCTGAACTCGGCTAGGCTTGTGTCTTGCATTGATGCTAAACAAGCCGGTCCACTATCTCCTCCATCGTAATTGATGAGGTACTCGGTGCTGAGTCCATACTCAGGAACTGTTAGCACCAACAGG
>CAUZFJ010000135.1:0-4454 GCA_963579105.1 Candidatus Thalassarchaeaceae archaeon | reverse complement strand
AATTGGACCGCTCATGCACCTGTATGGAATGTTGGTGATTTGTGGACATATGTGGCCGTCTTGGATGGCCAATCTCTTGTTGATGGCGCGGCCGAACTTGCAGGTGCTGAGTTAGACTTGTTATACGGTACTGCCACTTTGCAAGTAATGGGGGTTGAGGAATTAATTATTGGTGAAGAAATTATACCCGTATACCGCACAGTCACATCAGCAGTAGTTGTTGGTGATGGCAGGGACGTCCCAGCACCTATTATTGGGAGTGTAGATGGTTATCTAACAGCGGCATTAGTATTGACCGAATATTTCCGAGTTGGGGACTTGGCTTTGATTGAGTATGATAAACACATAGTGATGACTTTCACTGCTGAGATTTCATTCATTGAGCAGACCGTTGATATTGCAGATTTTGTGGAATCCGGTGTTTATTCTCCCCCGCTTGAATTCTATGATTTTCCCTTAGCGATGAATGAGTCTTGGAATAGTGTTACTAATTTGACAAAAACTTATTCTGGAAGTAGTGATGTTGTGACTTTACCTGGGGAACCGGAATATTTTGACCAAGAATGGCTATTCGTGGTAAATGCAACGGGAGATGGTGGTTTTTCTGGTTGTGAGAATAGCACAAAATTATGGCAAACAAACTCAGATGGGGAGGTGGAGGAATGGCGTTGGTGGTGCCCTGAGGTGAACCAATATTCTAGCCGCTGGACTAGTGATATTGCTCTTGGCGGAGTTGATGCAGAGTTGACTCTAACCAGTTATCAGCCAGCAACGAATGTTATGTCAGTTAATGTTGAAATTAATCCCAATTCATCTCCATTGAATGGTGAAGTAGATTGTTGGGTAAATATCACGGATTCAGCAGGAAATAATCTTTCGGACAAATCAGGATATATCTATCTCACGGGAGTAAATAGAACCTCTTTCACGACCTCTGATAACGGTTCAGCCTATATCCGATTGAAAGTTGGTAACACAATGGATGACACGCCTACATCTGATGATTGGGCTACCCATGGAGTGGTGGCTTACCTTCATTCAGATCAAAGTGTTGGGGCTGTAACCTTGACATTAGAAGGGAGTGCAATCGGTGGATTGTTACGACAAGAAGCAAATCGATTTGCTGCCCAAGCCGGAGCCATCACTTTCTTACTAGACAGCCAGTTTGAATCTTCATTTAGATATTGACAAGAATTAGATGATAAACGAGATTAACTCTCATCAATGTCATCAAGTGAGTCAATTTTTGCCTCAACTTCTTTGATATCATATTTTTTTTCTTGAGCCATTTGCATCAAACCACTTCCTTTGTTTTTCGTTGACCCTGAATCCGATGAGCCCGCGCCTCGGCCCAATGTTGATGCGGTTTCCGTTTCAACTCTGGTTTTTGGTACTGTGCTGATTCCAAACCAAGTTGCCCCGGCCCCAATCACAACTAGAATTACCATACAGGTTAGCACAGTTGGAAGCAACCAGTTTGTGCTCATGGATGATGAGTGTGGTTCATTCACATAATATCGATAATCAGTCAATGTGGCGGATAGTAACAAGGTACCATTTTGCCACGTTTCAGTATGAGCAAGGAATCCATCTACAAGGAAAAAATCAATTGTTGTTGTATTATCTCCAAGGTCCACTCTTTGGACCGCCAAAGTATCGTGTAATTTTGTGTTATCAACCCCATAATGCACACCTCTCTCGCCTAAGACTTGGTATGAGACTTGGGTGACAGTACTGCGGTTGTACTCGTTTTCAGACCATAAACCGAGATTTTCTCTAACCCGCTCTAAGCCACTGACCTCAACGCTCTTTTCAACATCCCAAAGTTCGCCAACTTGGATAGTTTCGGGGAAGGTTCCAGTTCTTCTAGTCAATGCAACTTCTTGGAGTTCATGTTCAAGAAAATTGTCTTCTCCACCGCCTGAAAATTGAGTGATGGTGAGGGTTGTGGTGTCTAGTTTTTCCCAGCCTGCTGTGCCACGTGATTTCCAATGTGTAGCAGTATAAGAAATTGACATATTAAGCGTATCATTCTCGTAGTTTGTAGTGTTGTCTTGCCAATCAACGGTGAAATTGACTAAGTGAGTTATTTGTGCTTTGAGGCAATCTCCTGACCATGTTAGGATGGTGCATGATTCACTGCCCAATTGTTTGACCCTCAGTTCTTCTCTAGTGCTAAGGGTGATGGCTTCGAAATTCTCCTCCTCTTGCCATGCTTCGGAGATTTGGTTGACTAGTTGTTCAGTATATCCTTGATACTCAAACCAATCATTAGTTGTGTAATTAGGCTCGCCTATGCTTTCTATTGCCAATGCAGTTGGCAGAGAAATGACAAGTAGCGCGGCGAGGAGAAGTGCTTGGCGGCTTGGCTGCATCAAACCTTTCAGTGCCTTCGCTGATTTCAGTATGACGGCTGAATGGGGCATATTCAAAGCAGTTGTGCCTCACCCTTAGGGTGAGCGACATGACTTTCCAAGATGGAGTAAAGGCGAAAAACATCGGAATGATGTGGATGAGTCTTGCAGTTTTAGCAATGTTTGTATTGCCAATATTAGGGGCAGAGGCACCCATTTCAAGCCCTGACCCGTTAGAGGATATACCTTGGTGGGAAGATACCATAATGGACAAAAATGGGGATAGAATCCACGATGCAATCCCTGCAGCAATTAAGAGTACTGATTATGATTGGGTTGATGATGAAGGTCGTATTGGCCTAATTGTTGATTTTGACCATCTGCCAACCGAAGCTGATGAGGCCCTTCTTGAAAATGAAGTTGATTTCCGCGTTCAGTTTCGTTATCATCTCATTAATTCCATCGCGGGTTCAGTTGAAGTTTCTGAAATTACTAATTTAGTTAATTTACCCGGTGTTGTTTTTGTTGAGATTGATGGTATATTCAATATTCAAATGAATGATGTGAATGAAGTACACGGTGTCACCAATGTCTGGGATGAAACAGGTTATACTGGCGCAGGTTCAGTTGTTGCAATTATTGACACTGGAATTGATGGTAATCATGAGGGATTGAATGATTTAGATGACAATAATGAGACCAATGATCCTAAAGTCATTGGATTCTATGATGTTATCAATAAACCAGGTGATACTAATGGGACAGATGTTGAGGCATATGATGACCAAGGTCATGGCACTCATTGTGCTGGTATAACTGCAGGGACAGGTGCTCCAACTTACGAATATGTAGGGGTGGCACCTCAAGCACAACTAGTAGGTGTGAAAGTCTTAGATGAAGGAGGTTCAGGTTCTTTTGCCGGGGTAATGATGGGTATGGAATGGACTGTTGATAATCGCCATAAGTTCAACATTCGGGCTGCTAGTATGAGTCTAGGGGGTCCGGGACCAATTGAGTTGACAAGTGCTCAAGAAGAAAGTGTTAGTCGCATGGCAAATGAAATGGTTCGCAATGGTATTGCTCTTTTCATAGCAGCGGGAAATAGCGCTGTCCCTGCTTCAATAGGTACCCCTGGTAGTGCTGAAGATGTAATCACTGTCGGGGCTTTAGACAAAGATACTAGTATCGCTGTGTATTCAAGTCAGGGACCTACTGAAGAAGGTCTAACTAAGCCAAATATTGCTTTTGTAGGTAGTAATGTAATGGCACCAGATTTCAATACTGGTACCGGTTATACATCTAAGTCTGGTACAAGCATGGCTACCCCTGGTGCCGCTGGTTTAGCGGCATTAATGTATCAAGCAAATCCCGATTTGTCACCTTTTGATGTTAGGAATATTATGCAGGAGACAGCCACCTACCGCGAGTGTTACTACATGGGGGATCCAGCAGGAATAGATGGTTGCCCTACGGATTTAGATACAATTTCCCTCAAACCTAGGGATAACAATGTCTACGGGCATGGCCATGTGAACGCCGAACCTTCAGTTTCAGAAGCTGCTAACCAAGTTTATGGGATGACATTGTCAATCAATGTTTCAGCAACAACGACCACGGCAGGAGATAACAAAGTGCATGTGGGTCCAGGTCAAGAAGTTTCATTTGAAATTGTTGGAGATGGTGTTTCAAAGGTTCAGTGGCGCACATGGGATATGCGGGATTACTGGTCAGACCATCCCGATTTTACTTCAGGTGATACACAATTTTCGGTCACACACGAAATGCTCCACAACCGCTTGAAGTACCTTCCTGGAAACGATGTAACTGGTAATCAGACACTTATGGTTCGTGGTATTGCTGGTGATAATGCATCTACGAATGCGGTTGTTCATCTGCATCTGATGGGGGATACTCCAATTGAAGCCACTCAGCAAACTGGTGGAATCGATGGTACAGTTTTCTTACTTTCATCTTTAGTCATTATTCTAGCAATTGGAATAATTCTAATGATGTTGATGCTACAAGGTAAAATTGCAGTCCCAGGGCGTTCTTCTGTTCAAATGATGATTCCAGATGATTTTGAATTTGATGAAGATGAGG
>CAUZFJ010000134.1:0-4507 GCA_963579105.1 Candidatus Thalassarchaeaceae archaeon | reverse complement strand
GCAATTCAGCAGATAGGCGAAATTGAAATCCCCGATTTTATTTTAGTAGCAGATACCCTAGTTGAAGACCCTGATGATTTACATCAGTCATTAGGCCAACCAATTGACCGTGCATCTGCAGCAGCAATGTTACTGAGGCTTAGTGGAAGACGGCACAATGTTTGGTCTGGAAGCACCCTTCTGATTAGGAAAGGAGAAAGTTGGGAGGAGAAATCCTCTGTTGAATATGCAACGGTTGAAATTAACCAGTTAACTGATGAGCAATTTGCTGAGTTGTTAGAGTCAAAAAGTTGGGAAGCAAAGGCAGGTGCATATGACCTCGCTGGGCAAATGGGAAAATATGCTAACCTAATTGATGGCTCAGAAGTGTGCGTGCTAGGATTTGCACCATCAATTATTGAGGGATTTCTTGTGCTTTTACAAGATAGTTAAGGAATGAAGCAATAATCAAGTAGTGTTTGCCATCATTCATTCTTCTTCACTCACATCATCGCCTGGCATTTTCAATTTGACAATAATAGCCGCCAATAATGCCACGATGGCTGCAACAACACAGGCCCCAACCATGCCTTCAATGAAGGATTCTCTGGCGGTTGCAATTAGCAAGGCACCATCCGGATTTCCAGCCGCTAACATTTGCTGACCGACCGTCATCGCGGCTGGAAATGATTCCTGTATCATAGTTGTACAGTCTGCGGCACTACATAACGGCGTATCAATTTCTTTGACGGATGCAGGGATTACAATTGATGATTGGTAAATCTCATTGAGTACACTGCCCCCTATGGCAATCCCAAGAGCACCACCCACTTCTCGACTTGAGTCATTTGTAGCACTACCAACACCTGCTTTGGATTCTGGAATGGAATCCATCACTGCTGTTGTTGATGGAGCCATGGTCAATCCAATACCCAATCCTAGGAGGAAGAATGTTGCAGCAATTTGTAGATAACTGGTATCAATATTTACCAAGGTAAAGAGGGATAATCCCACTGCCACGAAACACAAACCAGTGGCTATTACATTTGGCCGACCGAATTTCGCAACTAATCTATCGCTATTGGCTGCCGCTGGCATCAAACCAAATGGCAAAGGAAGAAAGCGAATGGCAGCCGATAAAGGAGAATGACCTCGTACTAATTGGAAGTGTAGCATTTGCATAAACATGAATGAGAACATCACGAAAAAGGCCATGGAAATGGCGATTAAGCCAATTGTAAACCTCTTGTCCTTGAAGAATTCTAAAGGTAGGAGAGGGTATTCAGCTTTCTTTTGCGAATACACAAATAAGAGGATTGTAATGAAGAAGGTGGCAAACGCACCGACCACTCGAATATCGGTCCAACCTTGGCTAGGCCCCTCGATAATTCCATACAGAAGAGATCCGAGGACAAGTACCGATAAAATTGCCCCACCACCATCAAGAGGGCGTTGTTGTTCATCCTTTGAACGAGGTACAATAATTGCACCCAAGACTAAGGCGATGAGAATGACTGGGACATTAATCAAGAACGCCATTTCCCAATCGTAATTTTCAACCGCCCAACCTCCAACAAGCAGACCAATAGGGGCACCAATTCCTGCCATCGCTGCCCAAATGCCGATGGCTTTTCCGCGTTCATTAGGTGGGAAGACCACCAATACGACTGACAATGTAGATGGCATTACCAATGCCGCTCCCAACCCCATCGTTGCTCGGGCGAGGATGACATCAGTGGATGAATCAGCAAAGAATGCTGTCCAAGTAGATGCAACTCCAACTATTACTAATCCAACCTGTAAGGCGCCCTTACGACCAAATCTATCACCCAATGCCCCCATCACAAGAAGGGTTCCACCAAATACAAGGGCATATGCATCCATTATCCATTGCAATTCAGAATTATCTGCGCCAAGGCTAGTAGAAAGATTTGGAAGTGCTACATTTAGTGTGACATTGTTCAACATCACGATGACAAGACTCAAACTCATTACGCCGAGAATCAACCACCGATTGTCAGGGTACAGAGATTTTGAATCATCCACAAATCTCTCCAAATGAGTAGAGTATATTATTTTGTTACTTACTCCCTTGGCTCTAGGTTACACACTTGGCACTAGGTTACTCAGATTCGTTTGGGAAGTATGCATCATTCAATCTACCATTGTTGTCCATATTACTGTAGTGCATTGGAATTCTATGCCACTCATTATGATTAAAAATAGCATCTCTAACAAGCCAAAGTAAGAATTCAAAGGATGCGATGAATAATGCAATTACGGCAATTAAGGTCACAGTTTTTGAATTAAATAAATCAATATGACCCCCCGTATTCAATGCTAAATAAATTATACAAGCCATAAGTAACATCATCATGATGACACTAACAAATCTATTTTTTCTATCTTCGATATCAATGTATTTATGGTCATCATGCAAATACACTGAAAAACCCCATACCGCTTGTACAACAATGCCGAAAAGTAGCATAAATCTAGTATAAAACATGCCTCCAGATAACATTTCTTGAATATATAATGCTTCATAAATGCCCATTGCAGCAGTTACTAATAACCAAGTGTGAGCAGAAAGGATTTGAGCACTACATTTTTTCCCTGAGAGCACATTTTTCCATATCCTATCTGGTCGTGAAACAAAGAAAACCCACAGGATTGGAGCTGAGATACTTGCTTTTACAAGGTTATCAGTTATTACCCCTGTTTGGTATAAAATTTGAAGCATGATGTGAGTAATAATGAGAATAACAAACACCGCGAACGCTTGGTTACTAAACTTTGAGTCAATCAATTCCCAACCCAATCTATCTTGGAAATGGGAAAGAATAAGGGCAAATGTTAACATTAACCAAAACCCATCTAGTAATACTGTCCAAAACAACACATAGAACAAATTATGGTCAACTAAGGACCAAGTTAGGATAGTGATTACTCCGATTATTGGTAGGGAAAGCAATGACCCGACAGACCACATTCCTACCTTGTTTTTTTCCGGTCTTGCCTTAGTTAATTTCCAGACAAGTGGACCCACCAAAATTAATTGCATTCCTAAAAGTGCAGCACCCATCTGCGATAAATTTTTTAGTGCTTCGATATGTGAGGTTAAGATTCCAGCGATAATAAGAACCTGTCCTGCGATATTCAGTGCAGCAATCGTTGAGATGAGAGAAGGGTCAAATGGTGCCGTTTTGTAATCAAGTGGGTATCGGTCAAATCCAATCCCAAGAGCCAACGCCATTAGCCACCCTAGTATAGGTAGGGTACCAAGTGCTAAGATTGGAATTTTTAAGTTAGTACTGATGGGTGCTGAGTGAGGTGGGAACTCGTTGCTCCACGAAGTATCACCCATGAATGTCCAATACAACCCAATGACAAAGAGAACTTGGGTCACTGCAGAAATGATGAACAAATCAACATAAGAGCCGGCTGCCCAATTGTATGATTCCTTTGAGATGCGCCCCATACAAGATACTCAGGGTACATTCAGCATATAACTAAATAGCCGGATAAAAATTTCAAAAATAGTTGAATTTCGGTTCATTTTATTGATTTAACAACTTCAGAAACGATAGACAGGCTCACATTTTTTGTCAAATCCCCTCCTTGTTTAAGAAAAGTTCCAACAATTGCACCATCTGCGTGTCGGAGGTACTCGGGGAGATTATCAGAGGTTGCTCCAGAGCCGACAAGCAAAGTTGCGTGAGGTGTGGCAAGTCTGACCCGCGCAAGGTCTTCAGGAGAGGTTGGTTGGCCTGTCCCACTACCTGAGACAATCAAGGCATCTGCCAGTCCGCGATTCCAGCAGTCTTGAGCTTCTCGTTCAAGCATCCAATCTGAATCTAGAGGTATCGCGTGTTTGACGCCTACATCAGCGAATATAGCGATGGGCTGAGGGGAGTCTGGGCCGTGGCCAAGTTGTTCACGTAAACGCAGAGTGTCCGCTGCCTGGCCTTCAATCAAGCCTTGGTCAGTCATCATCCCACCAACATGAATGTTGACGCGGATGAAATGTGCTCCACTAGCAGCAGCAATAGAAAGTGCAGCAGATGCATCATTTCTCAGCACATTAACACCAACAGGAATTGCTTCTGGTTGAGCGACTTCATCAACAATTTTGCTAATAATACGACTCATTACAGCGATGGTAACCGGCGCCACTTCACTTCCGTGAAATGGCGCATCACCAAAATTCTCAATCATTATTGCATCGCATCCACCAGCAATCAATGTCCTCGCATCATTGATTGCAAATTGTTCGACTCCGTCAAGATCTCCAGAAAACCGAGGTGAACCTGGCAGAGGTCGGAGGTGTACCATTCCAATTATTGCTCTCTCAGGTAGAGGATTGATTCTAGTCATTTTATCACCTCATATCTTAGAAGTTCTTTATCAATTTCTCAATCAATTCGGTCTCACTCTACGTCTATCCATTCCCAACAACGTAACATTCCTTCGGAAATATCGACGGTTGAAGTCCATCCCAGCGCCTTCTCAGCCGCTGAAACGTCAG
>CAUZFJ010000133.1:0-4586 GCA_963579105.1 Candidatus Thalassarchaeaceae archaeon | reverse complement strand
TTCGTTTAGGTGGGGGGCCTAATGCCGGTAAAGCAGAAGGAGGTGGGGGTTCGGGTAACTGTTCTAATTCAACAGACACCTCAACATCATCAACAACATTTGGATACAACTGGTCAAGATCTTCAATTCCTGGTGCATCCGGTATGTCTCCCATAACCAAATCCCAAACCTCATCAATAGATGATTGAGTAACTGGTTTTTGAAGCAAAGCAACAGCGCCGGCACTAAATGCTGCATCTTCAGCTAACTCTAACTTGTTTCGAGGTGTGGTAAAAATAACTCTTGCATCTCGCCTAGATTCTCTCATTTCTAAAGCGGCTACGTGGCCGTCGAGGCCAGGAATATCTAAGGAAATGATGACTAAATCGGGTTGTTCTGTGATGAAAAGATCAACTGCTTTATCTCCATTTTGGCATTCAATAACCCGGTAATTTCGCTGGCGAAATATCTCATTCATGCGAAACAATGCCATCTCATTGTTATCAACTAACAATGCTAGGGGGGCTTCTTCATCGATGACTTCAGTAACTCGGACCATTGGCTCCCCCTCCTTTACAGGCCACAATTGTTGTACACATCAATGGAACGGTGTCATTCCTCTTCTGATTTGGATTCATCTGTGAGCACTTCTGCAGGTGCATCAGATGGTTCTGTGAAAGTCTTTTTCAATTCTTCAGCATCTTGTTCTTCGGCCTTTTTAGTAGCAATATCTTTGGGGGCTTGAACAAATGTCATACGCATTTCAGTAACGATTCCTTTGAGTAAATTGGTTTCCATTTCGTCAATATTTCCTTCAGTTCGCTTCTGAATGACTGCAATCAAATCAATGGCCGCTTTTGCTTCTGCGACGTTTACTGAATGATTTCCTTCGTGGTCTGGCATTTTACCAAGAGCAACTAAGGCTGAACGTTGTAACATTTGGATTAATCCAAAGAATTGTTGGCTTTCTTCGCTCTGTAAAAATTCATCAACCATTGTTAATCACCTTCAAAATATGCTAATCTTCACTTATGTAAAAACCTCTTCAATCAGCCAATCGGGATCAAATTGTTTCAAATCATCATATTCTTGGCCAACCCCAGCCAACACAATTGGTTTGTCAGTCGCATGAGCGATTGAAAGCGCGGCCCCGCCTTTTGCATCGGTGTCCAATTTGCACAGAACCGCACCGTCAAATTTCAGCATTCTTTGGAATTCTTTGGCTTGTTCAACCGCGTCGTTGCCCGCCAATGCATCTCCTACAAACAGAACAAGGTGTGGTTTTGTTACGCGGTGAACCTTGCGTAACTCCTCCATCAAATTTAATTTATTTTGCATTCTACCTGCAGTATCAATTATGACTACGTCCATTTTCCGGGCTTTAGCATGTTCAATAGCGTCGCGGGCTATTGCCGCTGCATCTCCACCACGTTGACTACTAATACATCGAATATCTAGCCTTTCAGCATGAATTTCTAATTGGTCAATTGCCCCTGCCCTAAAAGTATCAGATGCAGCCAACACTACCTTTCTACCTTTATTTTTCAAACGGTGAGCAATTTTTGCTGTGGTGGTTGTCTTGCCTGTACCATTTACACCCACCATCATGATTACAACTGGTAAATCACCGGATTCAAGCAACGAGTCAACTGTTGCATCAAAATCCCAATAACCTGCTGATAGAAGAGTACGAAGTGCCCTCTTTAGTGATGCTTCAACCACTTTGGAAAGGTCAGCACCTTTGCGCAAGCGATTGCCGACCAGCTCGTTGCGGAGCGCTGTTATTACCTCTTCAATCGATGCTCGGCCCATGTCTGCTTCTAACATCACAAGTTCTAGTTCTTCGAGCATGGCATCAAGTGCTTCACCACCTTTGATAATTTTTCCACCCTCCTCTACTACCCCACCACCAAGATCTATCTCAATCGTTTTTCCAGTGTCGGTCTCAACAGCTGTTGGGCCAAAGGAACCACGCGGCGCGCTCTTCACCTCGACCAACTTTCTACCAGTAGTAGAACGCATAATTTGCAAGTCTATTTTTGAACCGTCGGGACGTACTTCTTGGTCAACATCAAAGCCTTCTTTTTTGAGGCGTAGGCGTTCTTTTTTAGCCTCTTTTGCTTCTTTTTCAAGGCGTTTTCGTTGTTTTTTGTCAAGTGAGGGGGAGATTGGTTCTGGAATCGGTTCATCCTCCCAATCATCCCACTCTTCCTCTTCTACCTGATGTGTGGATATGGCTTCAATTTCCTCTACATCTTCCCAATCATCATCTGCTGAAGTTACAACTTCAACTTGAGGATTTTCTGACTGCGCCTCTTGCTTTTCTTTGATTTGTTGACGTTTCGCGATTGCTTCCTGTGCTTCTTTAGAATCCTCATCAACAGTTATTGAATCAAGGTCTGTATCGTCAGCAACTTCTTTCACACGTTTGCGAAACCTATCAAAAAATCCCATCAAATCACTTCAATCATCTAATGTCAATTCACCAGATACGTTACGCCTTCGGCGTTTTGGAGTGGTTTTGGCAGGTGTTGGTTCCTCTGCTTCTTCTTTGATTGGGGGTTGTTCATCCTCTTCTGTCTGTAACGCGTCGGCATCATTTGTGAATTTAGTTGCTAAATCTTTCACTTTCAATTCTGTATCGTTAAATTCTGTTTGTAATGTTGCAATTAGTTCTTCAATGTCAGAAATTCTTTTCTTTAAGATTTTAATTGCTTCGGATACTTTTTTTTCGGCTTGAATCCCACTACCAATATCAACAACTACACCTGGGTTATTTGGTTGGTCAACCAGTAATTGTGTTCCCGAACCTAATGGGATCATAATTCTTGGTAATGATTCATCGTCAAGAGATTTGAGGGCTTGTATCACCTCTTGGTGTTCAACCGATGCTTGACCGAGGCGTTCTATTTGCTCGCCAAGCGCGGTTAATTGTTGCCTATACATATCTACTAGACGGGCCAATCGTTGTAATTCCGCGGCGTCACTCATGGCTCTCCCACATTCGCTTCGGCGCGCCCAAGGGTCATGAAGGCGCCGCCAAGGGTTTATCGGTGGGTTATCTCCATAACTAATACCCAAACTCAATGATTTGAAGGGTGGTTAGATGCGCATAGAGGGGTGTCGGGTCTTAGTAACTGGTGGGACGGGTTCAATAGGCTCCGAAATCGTTCGACAATTATTACAACGTAACCCTTCTCATGTAGTGATTTTCTCTCGTGATGACTCTAAACACTTCTATTTCCAGCAAGAACTGGCAAAGCACGATAACATCACTTTCATCATTGGAGATGTGCGAGATAGGGAGGCTTTGGCTCGCGCTTTTGTTGGCGGAATTGATATTGTCATCCATGCTGCTGCACTAAAGCATGTGCTTATTTGTGAACAAAACCCAACCGAAGCGGTGAAAACTAATATTTTGGGTACTCAAAATGTTGTTGACATGGCCAAGGAAAATGGAGCTAAGGTGATGATGAGCATTTCAACTGACAAAGCCGTCGCACCCACATCAACAATGGGGGCAACCAAATATGTTGCAGAGAAACTGACTATCGATGGTAATCTAACAGGCACCACTAACTGTGCGTGTGTGCGCTTCGGTAATGTTCTTGGAAGTAGGGGTTCAGTTATTCCTGCAATGATAAAGGGAATTCGAGAAAGAGGAGAAATTTGGATTTCGGATGAAAATATAACCCGTTTTGCTATGCCAATACCAGACGCGGCTACTTTGGTACTTGATGCGGTTGACGTTTGTATCGGTGGAGAAATTTTCGTGTTGAAGATGAAGTCATTTAGTCTCAAACAACTTGTAGAAGTAATGAGAGGAATGCCATTTGCAGCATCTGGTTTTGATGTTGATGTTCGTGGACTTATTCGTGCTGAAAAGTTGCATGAAGATCTAGTGACTAGTGATGAAATTGGCCGATTATGGGAATCGGATTCACACTATATTGTTGCACCCCCTGTTGGTGACTGGGAACCGGGCACTGGGTTGTCAAAAATTGAACTTGAGGATTATAATTCAAGTAGCGGTTCGGTATTTTCTAATGATGAGTTAGCACAACATATTGAAGAGTGTGTTGTTGCTCTTGGCCTTGATTGATGTGAGATTATGATTGGCGTTACCGGGGCGACCGGATTCATTGGTTCTCATCTGATGAATACACTTGGTAAAACTGGATTTAAAATAGATTTGAGAAATACAACAGATGGGGATGTAAGAGATTTAATCATCAAACATAACTGCAAGATAGTTGTTCATTTAGCAAACCCAACACCATCAAGTTTTGATGGAAATAGTGGAGGTATGAGAGAAAAGACTAGAAATCTTGCTAATCGTTTGATTGAAATTATTGAACCTATGCAAGACATTCACATCATTGCTCTTTCTTCAATTAGAGTTTATCCAAATGGATTGCCGTTTTTTACTAGTAATTCCCCTTTGAAACCAATTGATGATTATGGTTGGGGGAAAGTCGAGATGGAGGAGGCTTTCAAATCATCAAAACACACGGTCACGGCGTTGCGTTGTTCAAGTGTTCAAGGGGTTGGCCAAGACGGTTTGCCGCGTGGAATTGTTGGTATTTTTGCCAAACAAGTTCATGAAA
>CAUZFJ010000132.1:0-4615 GCA_963579105.1 Candidatus Thalassarchaeaceae archaeon | reverse complement strand
AGGGGATTGATTCAAGGTCTATCTTCCCCTCACACAGTGAGGGGGGGATACATTGACGACAATTATCTCAACAGAGAATCTCACCAAGATGTACGGTCCTCACGTCGCATTGGACGAAATGAGTCTGAAAATCAGTAGTGGAGCAACGGCACTTCTTGGCCCTAATGGTGCTGGTAAAAGTACGATGATTAAAACACTGCTAGGATTAATCCAACTTACATCTGGGGAAGGCGAAGTCCTCGGTTACAACATCCGAACAGAAGGCGATAATATTCGCCAAAGAATTGGTTACATGCCTGAATATGATTGTTTGACTCCTGAGATGAATGCGATACACCAAGTGAAATATTGTGGTGAATTAACTGGGATGAATACCAATATTGCCATGCAAAGGGCACACGAGGTTCTAGAATACGTCGGTTTAAGGGACCAGCGTTATCGTGAAATTTCCACCTTTTCAACCGGAATGATGCAAGCGACAAAGTTAGCATGCGCAATAATACATGACCCTGAACTTTTGATCTGCGACGAACCAACCAATGGCTTGGATACCAAGGCTCGTGGTTTTATGCTTGATACATTGTTTCAAGTTGTAAAACAAGGGGACAGGTCAATTTTAATGTGTAGTCATTTAATGGATGATGTTGAAAAAATATGTGACCGCATTGTTATGATTCACAAAGGAAAATTGATTGCACAAGGAAAAATTGAGGATTTGAAAGCAATTGACCGCGAAATTGAGATTTGGGTTTGGGGTGGCGCTTCGCGAATGGAAGACGCTATGATAGATGCTGGATTAAAACCTAGAAGAACTGGCAGAGTGATGCGAGTTGTGCGTCAGGATGAAACCACTTACGACTTGGTTCTAGAATTAGCAGCCAAGGCAAAGGTTCAGATCCGCAGAATGGAGGATTACGAACCCTCTCTTGAAGACCTTTTCCTAGTAATAATGGAACGTCTAGGATATGGTGTGAAATCATCTGCTGATTTATTGAAGTCACAACCTCCAACCACTGCCATCGCACCCCTGCCCTCACAACCAGGAGGCAATTTTTGATGGAGGATGAAATACCATCTGTTGATGACCTGTTTCCTGATGATGATCTGCAACCGTCTGAACCAATTTCAGAGGAATTGCTTCCAATCGCAGAACAAAGTCCTCAAACCATTGTTGAAGATGATGATATTGAATCATTGATGGCACTTGAACAGGCATCAGCCCAACCAGAAATTCTACCCACTGATGCTGAATTCATGGGTGAAAAGGGAGGTGTAGTTACTGGGAGAGGCCGCATGGAGGCGGCCTTTGGCACAGGTGATGGTGATGAAACAGCAACCGCACAAGTAGCACAAGTGGCATCCGATGTGCAAACGGGCACAATCTTTCACCAAGTATACCGGCCATGGCGTGGGAAATTGAACAGCCGTTGGGTTAGAAACTGGGCAATTCTGCGCTACCACATTTACGGACTTTTCTCAAAGGGGCATAAACCGTGGCCAGTGATGACTAAATTGGTTCTGTTTGGTGTTCTTGTTGCATCGATAGGCGATCTTCTAATGCTCACAGTTGGTGCTGCAACAGGCATTGAAGCAATTGAACGCTTAGCTGGAATCTCTCGAGGCAATTTGTATGGGCACGTCCTATCATTTTGGTTTAGAAATGCCTGTACTTATCCGATAGTAACGGCCTTAATTATTGGAGGCATGATAAGTGAAGATAGACGAAACGGGACTTCAGCACTATATTTTTCACGTCCTATCAATAGACGAGATTACGCAGCGATGAAGTTTCTCTCAGTTGCAATTATACTCTCAGTAGTTGTATTGTTTACTCTATCTGCTTACTACCTTGGGGCAATTCTAGTCGGTGGTGAAGGGTGGTCCTATGTTATGGACACTGGATTATTGTTCCTTGGGGCGTTTGCTGCCGGCACTCTTCTTGTATTCACATATACCAGTATTGGCCTTGCCCTTTCATCAGTTAGTTCGGGTAAATTCTTCCCAGCGGTAGCCTTTATTGGATTGATATTGGGAACAAAAATGGTAGCATTCTTGATATGGGCATTATTTGATAGCAGTGCAATATACCTAATTTCGCCATATGATAATTTGGCTCATGTAGGGCAATGGATGCTTGGATTGAACCATACTTACGAGCATCCTGCTTCTTGGAGTCTTGTGATGTTGATCACAATGAATGCTGTATCCCTCTATATTCTCTCGGCCAGAGTTTCTTCGCTGGAGGTGACACGCGAGTGATTCCTGACCTTTCTCAAGTTGGCACAGGCGAAACCAAAGAGTGGGCCCCAGTTGCTGAAGCCCCACACATAATGCTTGACCATGTAACCAAAACCTATGGTTCTGTGATGGGATTGAACGACGTTAGTATTGCTATCAAAGGTGGAGTTACTGGCATTCTTGGCCAAAATGGCGCTGGTAAATCCACACTGTTCAAGTTGATTGTAGGTCGATTACGACCTAGTTCTGGCAACGTGCATTTGTTTGGTACCAATCCGTTCAAAAATCCTGCGCCATATTCACGGATTGGCTATGTATCCGAATCGGAACACCTGTATGATTGGATGACAGGGCTTGACTTCGTGGCTACTCTTGCACGCCTCTATGGATACACTAGAGAAGAAGCGAAGGAGCGGGCGTTGCACGTTCTAGACTTCGTCGGCTTAGAGGACGTCGCTAACAAGGAGATTGGCAAATACAGCAAGGGGATGAGACAGAGGGTGAAAATCGCTCACGCACTGGTCAATGAACCCGACCTAATTATTCTTGATGAACCATTAGCAGGATGTGACCCATTGGCACGAACAACGATTATGAACGTTGTACGTGAACTAGGGGCGATGGGGAAAACGGTGCTTGTAAGCAGTCACATACTTTCTGAAATTGAACGAATTACTGAACAGATATTGATTCTTCATAATGGGCGACTTTTGGCTCTTGGAAACCTGCACGCGATTCGTGAACTTCTTGACCAACACCCTCACCGTATTCTTCTGCGAACTGATAACCCACGCGGCTTAGGTACGGCGTTCCTTCCTCACGAAGATGTGTATGGGGTCCGCTTCCCAAAAAATGATGAGTTAGTGGTTGAAACCAATAACCTCTCATCTGTGCATCAAGCTCTTCCAGGTATCTGTCATAAGAGTGGAATCAGAGTTACTGCGATTGAGAATCCAGATGATAACTTAGAATCCTTACTTGGATATTTAATTGAAGGGAGGTCATGAATATGGAAGACGACCCAACTGATTTCATTAGGACACCGGAGGTTCCTGCCGAATCTGCTCAACCTAAACCAATTCCTCAAACCTTTGAGCAGCAGGTTGAGGAAGCAAGAAATGCACAGATGCTTGAAGCGGCTCATCCAAAAGAACCCACTCAACAGAGTATGCCCGCTGCTGCGGCTGGGGCCGCAGTCGCCCAGATTCAGAGAGTTCAGGCTCAAGCAGCACACGTGATGAGACCTCTAACAGATACTGTTTGGAGTAAGTTAGACCGCAAGGCTACAGCGGTAACAGAATTCACATTGCGTCAGTACAGAACCAAGAACTCAACCTGGGTTGTGCTAGGCATCGGAATGGTGTTTGTTGCCATGATATTGATGTTTTATGGTGAAGCAATGTCATCAGGTTTTGATTCTGTTGACAATGATGGCGATTCTTTTGATTGGGATGGAGATGGCTACCCAACGGGACAAGAGAGAATGTACGGGACAAATCCATGGGATGAAAATAGCCATCCCGACCCTGAATTCGTAACACCGGACCCACCTGAAAAATGGATAGACGAAGATGAAATCGATTGGGATGGCGATTATTCAAACTCAAATCAAGGATATGATGATGATGGCGATTGCACAGGTGAGGGATGGGTGGATTCCGACTCATTTGAACTGCCCTACAACCAAGATACAAACCGTGATGGAATTAACTGCAATGTTCGATATACAATGAATTCAACTACCAAAACAATCTACATGATAAATGCTGATCCTAATGTTGATGAAGACCCAGATGATGAGGCCTTTCTCAAAGAATCACTTCACAGGGCATTCGTTCTAGGGTTTGGGAAAATTGGATTCGCCTTCTTGATTGGAATCTTTGTCCCTCTTTTCCTAGCAACCGGTTTGGTCCGTGACGAGATGGAGAGAGGCACTCTTCACTATATCATGGGCAAGCCGATAGCACGGGCTGAAATCCTTGCTTACAGACTTCTAGGATATATTGCCCTTGTTTGGCCATACGCCACGGTGTTAATACTCATAACCGCTATTGTCACAGGCTTCCTCGCTCCGTCAGATTCGATATTCAGATTCCATGATATGTCAGCGTGGCTGGGGATATTGCTAGCATCTTGGCTGATGATGTTAGCATATGGAACAATATTCTGTACATTAGGAGTTGTTAGCCCGAAATTTGGTTTGTGGATTGCAATTGGCTTTGGTGTGTGGGAATTTGCAATGGCGATGATTTCTCTCGGTGCTCCAAATTTTCCGCTTACCTGGTTATCGGTTTCACATTGGGGGATTGAAATTATCAATTGTACATCTGTATTGGCTTATCCGGACCAAAGTTACTTGATAGAAATTGCTGGTATG
>CAUZFJ010000131.1:0-4659 GCA_963579105.1 Candidatus Thalassarchaeaceae archaeon | reverse complement strand
CGTGTCTTTGATCTGTCATCAATAACAGCTCGTCTTCGCCAATCCCTCAATGCTTTGCCAGAAATACCATGAATCTTGGCTCGGGAACCCATAAGGTCACTTCTGCTGATACTGGTGTTCAACCCCTTGTCGGATAATGTTAGAGTTGTTGGAGCACCCACTCTTGACCTATCGGGACCATCTCTGTGGTTAACCCATTCAGCACCAGGGTCAATGACATCTTTCTCAACCACTAATCCACAGGATTGACAAACAACCTCGCCTCGAACAGAATCCAAATCCCATTCAATTGCGCCACATTCTTCACAAGGACCTTCGTGGCCAACAATTTTTCTAACTTGTGAAGGCCGTCTTGCAGAACCGATTACATTCCTATTTGAGAATGCTCGTTTCTTAATTTCATTTACTTTCTTCTGTTCAATTTCCACTTTTGTTTTATCAGACATACTCTACAACCTCGGGTTACATAGTGAGTTGGCGCTCAGAGTATTTAAACCTATGGGGCATAATGTGCGTGTATTTACTTTACGGACGCACTCTGAACACAATTTTCGGCCCCATCACTGGCATTTCTTGCCCGACACTATTTGAACGATGCAACTAGGTTGAAAACACTGCTAACTTAATGGGACATCCCACAACAATAATTGTGATTTCTAATCTAAATATTGGACATTCTAGTTCACATAATAATTCAGATTAATCAGACTATATGCGTCAAAGTTTCAATAATTATCTAGCCCACTTTTCATATATTTCATTGTGGGCAAGTTCATGGGGCTCTCGCGCTCCGGTTCACACCGATGCCTGCATTAGTAGTGCTTGGTGCACAATGGGGTGACGAAGGAAAAGGCAAGTTGGTTGACCAACTTGCTCAAGAGTCAAACTGGGTTGCTAGATTTCAAGGAGGAAACAATGCTGGGCACACTATTGTGCTTGGAAACCAAGTTCTCAAACTCCACCAACTACCCTCTGGCCTAACCAATCCAGACTGTCAATTAGTACTCGGAGCGGGTATGGTCATCGACCCATGGGTCTTGGAAGAGGAACTTGACAGGTGGAAGGAATCATCAGGAGAATCTCCAGAAGGAAAACGTCTCTGGATCTCCGAGAGAGCTCACGTCAACCTGCCTTTCCACCGCATTTACGATGGCGCAGATGTCAAGATAGGGACAACTGGAAGAGGTATCGGACCCACATACCGAGACAAGATTGAGAGAGTAGGTGTGCGATTCTGTGATATTGAACATCGTCGCAAAGATGACGAGTGGCTACAAGAAAACGCGGCTAGAATGACTGCCCAACTGTCAACACAGGGTGTTTCAGAATCAATTTCAGCGTCATCCCTGAAAGAATCTCTTGATTGGGTTGCAACAAGATTCGGAAACGCAATAAAACCGACCGGTTTGATGCTTGACTTGGCTCTGCGCCAAGGCGAAAATGTCCTGCTTGAAGGCGCCCAAGGTTGTCTTCTGGACATCGATTATGGCACCTATCCATTTGTCACTTCATCAGTAACAAGCCGTGCTAATGCAACGCACGGCGTTGGAATCCACCCCGGCCACATCGGCGAAGTTTACGGTGTGGTAAAAGCGTACACAACTAGAGTTGGGCATGGACCATTCCCTGGAGAGTTGTTTGATGACGTGGGCGCTTACATGGGTAAGATGGGGCACGAATTTGGCACTACGACCGGACGACCAAGACGATGCGGATGGCTTGACCTAGTGGTTCTCAGGCACGCACAGAGACTGAATGGATTCACCCAACTTACCCTTACAAAACTCGATGTTTTAGGTGGGCTAGACGAATTGGAAATTGTAGTTGGGTATGACTTAGATGGACAATTATTGAGCGAAATGCCCGCATGTTCAGAGGACATGGCGAAGGTCGAGGTTGTCACTGAAAAGGTTCCAGGATTCCCCCATATTGAGATGAATGAGTGGTTGGAAATGGCTCGCGATGCAAATGAAAATGGCAAGGGCTACTCTGCCCTCCCTAATGGCGCACGTGAATATGTTGAGAAAGTTGAGGCAATGTTGGGGATACCAATTACATCGGTCGGTGTAGGACCCGACCGAGAGGCGACTATCTACAAAGTTTGAGCGTTAGAATAAAGCGGAATGACCGAGAGGCGATGATATGGCAGGCCGACCACATAAGCGAAGAATCCCAAAACCAAAGGGTGCGAAACCAAAGCGTTCACGCGCGGCGGCTGCAATGGACCCAGAGGTTCCTTGCCATGTTCCTAAGTGTTCAGAATTCGCTGATACCGCACTTGGTGGGCGTTCAATTGCCTTTGACAATGCTATTGATGTGTGGGAAAATATTCCCGAAGGTCCTAGACGAGTGAAGGTTTGCAGAACACACTACAAAGAGTGGAAGAAGTCAAAGAAAGATGACGAAACTGAATGGTCGTAAGTCTGCGGGCCATCGTTGAGTTATGAATCACTAATTAATTGAGATTAAATTTAGCATCCGGATAGATGAAATCAAAAATCAACGCTTCTGAAAAATATTCAAAGGAATGAATGACGAAGTCTGAAATCAGATTCGGCGTTCCTTGTTCTTTAGGCGGAGACCTTTGTAACTGCACTTACGGCATTTGATTGCCTTAAGCCCATTGCGAGCATTGCATTTCATGCAAATGCGCACTTCAAGCAGACGCTTCTCTGCCTCTGGGAACCTTGCCATTGAGGCGGCCGACTTGCTCCCGATATATAAGCCCAAACCCCCTGCCTACAACTGTTCCCCATGCGAGTAGTCAGGCTCCCAGGCATCCATCACGATGCATCTTGCACTATTGTTTCGGGTGACAATGAGACCGTGGTAATTGACCCAGGAACTTCTTGGTATCAAGCAAATGTGGTTGAACGAATTGAATCTAAGTTGGATAATGCACCAAAAGTTAGCAAAATTTTCCTCACTCACCGCCATTATGACACTGCTGGAGCGGCTCGGCATTTAGCCGACCACTGGGGGGCTTCCGTCCACGCTCATAGTGCCGCTTCAGGTGCATTGGCAAGTGGTGATATGTTCACAACATGGGCATCTCGTTTCAATTCCGATATGCCTCCAGTTGATGTGAATTCATTTGATGAGGGCGATATTTTTGATTTTGGCAATGGTTCTATCGAAGTCATACATACGCCAGGGCATACGTCGGACTCATGTTGCTTCTGGATTGAAAGTGAAGGGATTCTAATAACTGGGGATTTAATTCCTAAGAGAGGTCATATCTCAAGGTGGGATCTCCCCACAGGTTGTTTGCCAGACTTATTGGAGAGTATTGAATATCTGCTAAAAATGGAAATCAAACAGTTGGTGCCGGGTCATGGTGAAACCATTGTTGGAGATGCTGCGGTGTTAGCGGAACTTGAACAGCAGCATCAGGTGTTATCTCAAATTGTTGAAAACAAAGGGCTACGGCCACAAGATTGGCCTCGCCCGGCTCCAACTTGCAATTGGTTTACGCCCGAACCGCCTTGGGCAGAATGAGTTGCTGACTTACTCTTCTGATTGGTGTAGAAGGCGGTTTGAACCAACGCTTGGCTGGACTGACTGCATCGCCATTCCAATGGCGGACTTCTCTTGTCCAGCCAGAATAAACGGTTAGGATTTCATCAGTTGAGTGGATTAATCCTACTGAGCCTTCAAGTGAAAATAATTTCAAGGAACCCGATGGGACTCCTTCTCCAAGAGCATATATGCCCCCATCTTGTAATCCAGCAATCACCCGCTTTCTTCCACCTGGCTCATGTAAAGCAAGTGCGGTAACTGGTGTTTTACCCAATGCATGGCTTTCAATCAGATTCAATTCAGGCAATGAAAATAGATGTACTGCGCCTTTTGCATCACCGACTAATAGCCGAAACACGATTTTTTGCGGCCCATGACAAGCTAGCATTACGGTGGCTCGAGCCGCCGTCCTAATCTTCTGTTCACGCCCCTTTGAAGGTCTGAACAACAATGTTCTATCTGCGTGTGCAGTGACGATTCCATCTGGCATGACTATACTTCTAACAACTGGTGATTGCATGAACCGAATGAAACGCTGCCACACTACCTACATTTCTGTAGGAGAGTGGACTGAAAGTGAAAGTGAACTGAGGGAATCTGTTAATTCATTCACCCTTATCCCGCGCCATGAGTAAGTATGTCCCACTACTGTTAGTGTTCTCACTTATTTCACTTTCAATTATCCCAGCAATAAATCTAGGCACCCCTTTGATTGAAGTTCATCCAGAAGGGTACGAAGACCTCAATCCACAACAAAAGCAATCGCTCAGAGAGTTGGAAACTCGATATGAATCAAATGGAAATAATGAAAATAATTCTAACATTGTCTTTGAAAGAATCACCGCCACGGATAACGACGTAAACGAGTTTTTCGCCCATGCAATAGCATTGGATTCAAGTGGAAATGCCTACATCACTGGGCCGTTTTCGGGAGGGATAACATTCGGGCCACATACGCTTAGCACTTTATCACTTAATGATCGGGATATATATGTCGCCAAAATGAATAGTGATGGGAATTGGATATGGGCAGTCTCGGCAGGAAAACAAGGTAACACCCCAAGCGGCGTGACAGATGATTTAGGGAGTGATATCGTTGTCGATTATAGTGGTGACATAATAATCACAGGATATTTCGCT
>CAUZFJ010000130.1:0-4670 GCA_963579105.1 Candidatus Thalassarchaeaceae archaeon | reverse complement strand
CATTCATCCTTCAATGGGTGGGTATTTTTCACTCAGTAATGCGGCCCAAATCAGAGTTGTTGATTTTGGTGAACCTGTTGAAGGCGCAACAGTCACAGTGCAAGGAAGTCAGTTGAATACAAACCAAGATGGTATCGTACTGTTTTCAGCAACATACCGAAATGTTACTGAAGTTTCAGACTCAAGTACAGGACTTATACAAGTCTATGTGCAAAGGAATGGCCACAGCCAAATCCGAAGTTGGGACCCAACATCACCGACATCACTTGATGTGATGATGTCAACTGTAACTGGTGGTTACTTGGCAGAATGGTTGCGTCTTGATGCGGCATTCACACCATATTACCTCGATGATAATCTTACAATTACAACAGGAACAACGTTGACAATTCTGCCATATTCATCACTCAGCGTTAAGGCTGACAGAGGTATCTCTGTTAGTGGTGTATTAGAAGGAACACAGGCCAGTATAATTGGTAGTGATTGGAACGGGGTTTCACTGTTAGATGGCGGCGAAGTAGTAATGTCAGATAGCCATATCATGGGCGGTTCGCTGACCACCGGACCATCAGCATCATCAGCAATTCTCGAAGGAATGATTCTCTCAAACACACCTATTTTTGTTAGTGGCTCTGGAGTTATTTCCTTATCTGATTCACTTTTGCATCAAGCCGACAACTGTATTTTCAGCAATGGTGGACAAATCACAGTAAGCGGGACTACTATCCAAGATTGTAGTCAATCTGCTGCAATGTTGACTCAATCGTTAATTGAGTTCAGCAACATCACACTTGGAACTGGAAATGAGAAGGGACTTCATCTGCGTGGAAGTAGTGGTTCTGTAGTTGACATTGATGGAAATGATCACGATGGCAGTGGACCAGCTCTTCACCTTGAAATGGTTGACTCATCCCTTTTGCTTTCTGGACTTAATTTGTCTGGAAACACATTGACGCCAGCAATTTCAGTAGAGTGGTCGGACCTTTTCATTCTCACTGATAGTGATATTCATGGGTCGCCAGGGGTGATAATTGACCACAGTACTGTTGAGATTAGCAATGTTAACTTCCATGGTGATGGGGATGGGATTGGGCTGGAAATAATAGGGGCAAGAGCAGACGCTTCCTTGATTTCTGACTGCAGTTTTGACAATTATGAGACTTCAGTTCTCTTGAATGGTCAGGAGGGTGATTTGGAGATGCCGATGACTACATTCAGTGGCAATACACATGATTCAACAACAGCATACGTCGCAAATGGCTTGGCCTTTGTTTCACAATCAGAAACATTGCAAGGTGGAATCGAAACATCAGGAACCAAGGAATTTGTATCTCAAATTTGGGATCCAATCACAATGGATTCATCTGATGTATTTGTCAGCGGGGCAGCAGCAGTTGTTGTTGGTTCAACTTGGCAATTAGCAGTAACAGATGATGCCGGCACGACTCTTACTGATGCAACCATTGAAGTCACAGTCACTGCGTTTGACGGGGCGGTGGAAGATCAAAGCATCAGCGCAGACACTAGTTCTGGAAGTGCGACGATTCCTATCATCTACCAGAGTTGGTCAGAATCAGGCACGAGCACAGCCGCAATTGCTGTTTGGAGGGCAAATGCACCTTCCTATGTTGAGGGTGAGGGTTCGTTTGTGCCAGCGGAATTTTCAGAGCGAAATCTTGTGGTTCAATTGACAAAGAATCTTGAGCCACAAGTGAGTATTACATTGCCATTCCCTGGTCAAGATATTCAAGAGGGCACAGTGGTCAACTTTAGTGCAACTGGGTATGATTCAGATAGTGCACTTGGTGAGGTATTGAGTTACACGTGGTACTTGCGGGCTCAAGGAGAAAATTCTCCTGGGGAACAAATTTTCACAGGAAGTTCTGGCTCAGTCACCAGTCTTGGTGAGGTTGGAGTATACATTGTGACGGTGAAAGTTACTGATGGTTGGGGCGGAACCGGCGTGGATGCGATGGCGATTACGGTGGTGTTAGATGATGCTGATTCCGATTTCATAGACACCTGTCTAATTGATGGGCCAAATGCTTGGTATGATTTGATTGAAGACCGACCTTGCGGCCCTGATATTTATGATGATGATGATGATAATGACGGTATATCTGATGGCCGGGATGTATTCCCGACCGACCCTTGTGCGCATTCTGACCATGATATGGATGGAATGCCAAATTCATTGTTGCCAAATTGTGAGACTGATTTGATTGAAGATGATGATGATGACAATGATGGCACATTGGATAGTGCGGATGCAGACCCGCTAAACCCATCAATAACCGGTGCTGATGGAAGCACTGAGAGTGGCGGTTTGCTGTCACCTTCTGTTATCCTACCGCTTTTCGTTCTCATTATTGTAGTGGTAGTCATTTTCTTGCGTGGTTCACGTTCAGAATTTGGTGGCCAAGAAGACGCTTGAGGTGGGGATTTGCTACTTGACCAGTCCACAGCCGTGGCTTGGTCAGTAGTCTGTTTAGTGGCAACAATTGTGTTGTATGATGGATACCGTCTTTTACGTACAAAAGAGGAAATTAGTTTGCTGGGGGCACTAAGTTCAGGTGGCTATGCATGGCAATCTGATTCTTCAAGTGAAATAATGAGAAACGGTACTTCGCTAGTCACACTTGCGGTAATGATGGTTTTACCATGGCCGTTTGTTGAGAGTAGTGCTACCCCAGTAATTACAGTCTTATTATTCGATATTTTACTTGGAATTCATTGTCTTTGGTTGATGAAGACCAAGCGTTATGCTGTCAGCAGAACGCACCTTTTCGCCGATGGTTTTCAATACCCGTGGGAATCATTGCGCTGGGTTGATTGGAATGGAGGTAACAGAATTGTGTTACAGCGCAAAGGATGGTGGATTTTTGCGCCTCTTCCAATTGGTGGTTCATTAGCTGATTTGGAGCAGGTAGCGGCAAGAATTGAGGCTTTGAAAACTGATGAATGGCATCTATTTGTTAATGAATCCGAAGAATAGTGATTTTAGACTAAAAAGTGGTGTGATAAGCACTTAAATTTGGCAAAAAAGCCACTTTAAACCGTGAGTTTTAGAGGGTGCGCCGTCATCGCTGTATGATGGCCGGTGAGGGGAGTGATGGTGCCCCGTCCGGGGGTGAATCTGAGGTAGATTCTCTCACGACTCAAATAGAGGAGTTAGCAACTCAAATCGCTCACCATTCTCATCTTTACTACAACCTTGCAGCACCTGAAATAACGGATGCTGAATTTGATGAATTATGGGACGAGTTGAAGCGAATATCCCCTAAACACCCACAACTCAGCAGGGTAGGTGCTGATGTTGCCCCTGGCTCGGTCAAAGTTGTGCACATGTTTCCAATGCGTAGTTTGGATAAGGCAACCACTGAAGATGAAATTTCCCATTTTGTCACCGAGACTACGGCTCAAGGAAGGAGATTTATTGCCCAACCAAAACTGGATGGTTCAGCCCTGTCACTAGAGTATAGGCGCGGAAAATTAGTCACAGCAGCCACTAGGGGAAGTGGTGAAAGGGGTGAAGATGTAACGGCAAATGCTAGGCGAATACCCAACATTCCGTTTGAAATTCCGTGGCCTGGTGATTGCCACATTCGCGGCGAAGTAGTGATGCCACTAGCAACATTTCGAGATGTATATGCGGAAGTGGCTCCTAATCCAAGAAATTTAGCCGCTGGTGCTCTGCGTCAGAAACACATTGAAAAAGGCAAATCCGATGCAAAACATTTGGAATTTTATGCCTATGATGTAAGGTTTGTAGGCCCCGATTCTCGCCACCCCGATTCACCTGAGCCTGAATTCATGAAATCTGATTCACAAGCAGCAAAATGGTTGAAAGGACAGGGTATTACAATCGCAGGAGACACTGTTATTGAGGCTGAAAGCGCCGAAGATGTATGTGAAGAAATGGTCGCTCTAACAGTGGATTATACCAAAAACCGGGATAAATTTGATTGGGAAATAGATGGTATTGTTTTCAAACTAGATAATTTTGAAAAGAGAAAATTGTTGGGTATGACTGCCCACCATCCAAGGTGGGCTTTAGCATGGAAATTCCCACCAGAACAGGCAACTACAGTGTTGATGGGTGTTGAGTGGCAGACCGGACGCACGGGCGCGGTGACACCTGTGGCGCACGTTGCTCCAGTGGTGGTTTCTGGTGTGACTGTTGAAAAGACAACCCTTCACAATGCTGGGGAAGTTGAGAGGTTGGGCATCAATATCGGTGACAAAGTACGAGTGGTTCGCAGAGGAGATGTCATTCCCAAAGTGATAGAATCCTTGGGTCGGGCGAACAAATCCGATTTGGTTGGAAGGAAGCATGCTAATGGTGAAGAATTTGTTGGTAAATTGCCTTCAAAAGAAGCGATACTGATTCCTGATAACTGTCCTAAATGTAATAATGAATTGGTGGTAGATGGAGCCTTCATCAAATGTTTGGATTTGTCTTGTGGGGCTCGGCAGGTACACTCGCTAATTTATTGGTGCAGAGCGTTGGAAATGGATGGGATTGGCGTGAAATTAGCCGAGCAGTTGTCTGAATCGGGTATGGTAGATTCAATTGCAGATTTGTATAATCTCGATATGGAAAATATGCTAACTCTTGAGCGCATGGCTGAGAAGTCAGCCTCTAATGTGTTGGTGGAAATTGAGGCAAC
>CAUZFJ010000129.1:0-4674 GCA_963579105.1 Candidatus Thalassarchaeaceae archaeon | reverse complement strand
GTAAGAAATTGGTGATGATCCGCCTTGGTAAAAGCATTGAACTAATTTGCAAGTTGGAAAACAACTTGGATGAAGAGGGCAAAAATGAGATGCGCTCTAAGATTAATGACCAACTAGAAACTAGAGGGTTAGAAGCCGCTCGAGACCACGAACTCCTTGGTTTGACTGGAACTCCTCAAGATATTGCTGACTTCCGCCGAAAGGTGGTTCCAATTCTCTGTCTATATGCTTGTCCAGAATGCGGTGAGGAAATAGATCCTGTAAGTGGCAATCTCAATCAAGAGGACCCTGAGGGCTGGAGTTACATTTGTTGGGATTGTGAAACGCAATTCAGCGCTGACATGGTTGACAGAGTGGAAACATTCCTCAATAATGGAAAGGGAATTTCAATTGATGAAAATAAAGGGCCACGCCTACCAATTGCTGTCAGGCCGAAGATATCGAAAGTAGATTCAGTGGATGAATTATTGAGAGCAGACTTGAAGCGAACAGGTGCTGATGCTGAGATGCTTGAGGCGGCAGTATCTGAGAGTAAGTTGAGTGGTGGCTTGATGGATATCAATGACTGGATTGACCAGACGCTAGCGGCAAAGGGCTACATTCAAGCTCAAGAAGACCGAGAGGATTTCATTGTCGCAACAGGTGCTGGTGCAACTAAATTCAACAAGTGGATGAAAAAGGCTGGACTTGTGTTCAACAAGCAGACTGGACGTTGGACTCGTTGGTCTGACCGCTGAAGCCATTGAGTTTGCACTATTCTCAAGGCGGAGAACACTTTGGCCAAGGATATGGCATTAATTCGCTTCTTCCGCAGTGGCGTCATTTTAGGCAGTGCTGAGATTGAGGAAGAGGTCCCGATTCTCGAAATTGCCGACCAAGCAGGAATTGAAATTCCCCGTGGTTGCACCTCTGGAAATTGTGGTACTTGTTTAGTGAAATTAATTCAAGGAGAGGTCCCAATACCCGACCCCCCACCCCCTGGATTGGATGAATATTTGATTGAGGATGGATATATTCTAGCATGTATTTGTGTTGCAGATGCCGCTTGCGACATTGAAACAAATCCTCCACTATGAGTTGATAATATGGAAAATTTGTTGGTTGCATTCATTGTTTTTGATGTGGTAATATTGTTTCTAATTTATCGTTTCATGGCAAAAAAACTCAATTCTAAACTTGAATTGGTTGAACAGTACCAAAGAAAGAGATGGGCTCGCGATGAAGAGAAATTGAAGGCTGCCTTCGAAGAAGAATAAACCGCGTTGTTAACGGCGTTTTCCACCAATATATCCTTTGAAGTATAACCACATTAGCAAACCACCACCAATTCCAGCCATCAAAGATAGAATGACTTTCAAATCAACAGGTCCAGTTCCGGCCCCAAAGGATTGAACATTCATCCCAAAAATACTCGCAACCGCAGTAATCGGTAGCATGATGGTGGCGATAATCGTCAACAGTCTCATGACTTCGGCTGTTTCAGCCTGTGATTCAGCCAACCGCATTGATGTTTGAGAAATATAGGTATCACGAGTTGATGCGGCACCAGAACTGTAGTTCTCAATACGGGTCACAATTGAATGAGTCAAATCCGCTAAATCGCGATAGTAAAGGTCGGTTTCTTCGGTTACGAAGTTATCAGTAGAGCGTAACATTCCTTGAATAACGTCGTCAAGAGGAGTTGTTGATTTTGCAATCTCACGAAGTTCGCCTTTTATTTCGTGCAAATCTTCAAGAAGATTAGGGAACTTTTGACCAGGGTCAAACACTTGGTCTTCCAATTCGTCAAGTCTATCAGAATGGCGGCTTAACACCTTCATCCAATCATCAGCAACTGAGTCAAGAAGTTGGTACAGTAAATACTCTGTATTCATCATCCCATCTTTAGCGAAACTCTTGGAGCGTATTCTTTTCCTAAACTCTGCAATACCAGGCATATGGGCATGTCGTACAGTGATTAACCAACCATCATGCAAGAATGAGCGGAGATATTCAGTATCTAGTTCACGGTCTGCATCTCTGGCTTTGAAGGTAGTGAATTTGTGATTTTCGTATACGAAGTTTCGGCTAGCAGGTTCTTCAAAACAGTCGTCAACTGCTAGCCTATGGAAGCCCATTTTTTGTTGTAAGAAATCTCGAGTGGGCTCCTCCTCAGGCTGGAAAATATCTATCCAGCCTCCGGTGTTTTCTGACATTAATTTAGACAAGCCAGAAAGTGATGAATCTTCCATATCTGCACCGGCTTTGCCGGTGTGGACGCGAACCCGAGTCATACATCTCCCTCAAACTTGGGGCTGGGGGTTCTTTCTTAACAGCGACGGCTAAGAAATATCACCAGTAAACCCCATTTTTATTGTTGAAATCAGGAATTCGCTCATACTCTAGTGTTCGGCCCAATTACTCATTGATTGAGGAGGTCCAGCGATGCACATCGGGAATACCCTCAACTTCAATGAAAGCAGATGAAATCTTCCTTTTCTTCTGCAACGCGTTTCGCAGATCTATCAAGTCAAGAAGACAACAAGGACAGTGCGCGCGGGCCGGTGTTACTTTGATTCTGACTGAGCCATCATCATCAGCTTGCATTGCTTTTAGTGCACCACTTTCAGCAATTGTACCACTACCATGTGGTTCTTCCCAAGATGAGAGAACATCGAGCAATTGGCGCTGCGCTGCCTTCTGTGCACGACTACTCATCAACCTGCGCCTTAGGGTGGTTGGCTTTCGCTGTTGCGCCTTCAGACGTCAATACTGAGGATATGTTCGATAGTGATTGAGCGAGAGTTACTGGCCTTTGCTCTCTCTTCAGCTAACTTGAGGGCACGACTCAAGAATCCCATTTTTGCTAATTCATCGAGTTTCTCTAATTGAGGTACAAATTCGGCTGGGTTTCCACCGGTGAGAGATTTTTTCATTTCATGCTGAATGGTCCCCGCTTCATCATAGTACAGTTCAAGTAACTCTTCCAAGGCATCATTGTCAACTTTCATACCGGCAAATTTCCTAGCCATCTGACGGAGTATTGCCGGAGTGATGATTCCGGTCCCCCCACCAACTAGAGATTCCAAAGGGTCGGAAGTTTGCATTATTGGTGTAGATTCAACATCTTCAGATTCATCTGGTAGACTCACTCCAAGATTTGAAAGCGCTTCTTCAAGATGACGCGGCTTGATAGTTCCCATTGAATTGTTAGTGCACACGGTTTCACAGGCTCGTAAAACATCTCTGAGATAGAATTCCAACTCTTCGCAAGCAGCGGTGACTGCAGCCGCGCTAACCGAATCAACAGCATCGATTCGCTCAATCATCAATCCTCGTGTGCGGCTGAAGCCAAGTCTAGTTCGCATAGGGTCATCTAGAGTCTTTCTAGTAGAATCGTGGCTTAGGGTTTCTTGCTCCATTCGTGGTACAACATCATTGAGTTTGGCAACTAGCAAAGTGACTAATTCTTGTTTCACTGCGCCAGAAATCCGCAAGTCTGTGTATGCTGAAGCAAGTGCCGCAACATGAGAAGGTGACCACGGTTTGGCGCTCATGATACACTGCGTAACTCGGTGCTCAATGAACCCTACGGCGTTGAGGAGAATTTCAAGAATCCCATTCTTGATGAAGAGGAATTGCATCGCCAGCAGTTAGACATTCCATCCCGTCTTCAGTTCTAACCCAACTATCTTCGACTCCAATCGCTCCATCTGTGTAGATTACTTTTGGCTCAATAGCCATGGTACCACCAATCTGAAGAGGTTTTGAAAAGCCTCGTGCAACTACAGGTGTTTCGTCTAAGTGAAGTCCAATTGAATGTCCGAGGAATCGTGCTTGGTCAGGAGGCATGCCCATTAAGTGCCCACTAAATCCCCTCTCTCTAGCAATTGTGACTCCAGATTCGTAGACCATTTCGCAAGTCTCTCCTCTCGCTAATCCAGTTACAACCTCGTCACTTATTTCCTTCATGGCCTCAAGCCTCTCCGTCCATTCTTGGTCAAGTGGTCCAACACTGAACATTCTAGTGCAGTCTGACACATAACCACGGTGGCAGTGAACGATGTCCACTAACACTGGTTCACCGGCTTTGATGCGGTGAAACCCAGCACCTAGGCCAGCAAAAGAATGAGGGCCAGTGCCACCGACCGCAGAATCAAAATAAGTTGGCACAGCGCCAGATTGGCCTGCTGCAATGACAACTCTATCACAGTTCATGGGCCATTTCCTCATCATGATATTGCCACCAAATCCAGCGGCTCTACTTACTGAATCAGCGGCGGCGGCGAGTTCTATTTCGGAAATTCCTTCTCCGCCTTCATCAAGAATCGCTTCAAACATCCAGCGGTTGACTTCGCCACTGGCTCGCATCTGGTCTATTTCCCAGTGGCTTTTTATTTCCCTAAGATTCCAAAGTAAACTTGTACAATCCTCAGATTCTCCAAGCACTTCGTTGTAAAATTTAGCCTGATTGTGGGGTAATCTACCATGCTGCATCGCTGGTGTGCTAGTGCATCCCCGTCGCTTCAATTCATCATTTAGATTTTTTACACGCGGCTGGGCTGCTAGTTCAAACGGTGCTTCGGATTCTCCTGATTCCCATACAGCCCTGTCAAGACTTTGGCGTACCCAGAAAACAGAATCAATAGATGAGTTTTTTGCGCCAACAAGAAACATTCCATTCTGACGGCCCCC
>CAUZFJ010000128.1:0-4693 GCA_963579105.1 Candidatus Thalassarchaeaceae archaeon | reverse complement strand
GTAGGGGTGCACAGTAGCAATTACAGGGACTTTGGTTCCATTTGGTACATCTGGCATCCATAAAGCGACATGCATTACCGCGGGTTCTGGGTATCCAGCATCTTGTTCAGAGGCTGGAAGGTTAACATCAACAAAATATTCGGTGGGTCCGCTCCAATTATAGGGTCCAGTTTCAGGCAGTACAGAGCGCTCTCCACTAACATTCAGTCCCATTGTGTGACGATGCTCAAGGGGAACCTCCCACCACTCCCATTGCCCATTTGGACCGTATCCTCCTCCCATTGAGGAGACACTTCCCCAAACTGATGCAAGTACCATGAATATCACGATGACAATTGCGGTTGCGCCTACAGCGATATTCAATTGCTGTTTTTCGCGGCTCGCATCCTCTATCTCCGCGATGGATGCCTCAGTGTCGGTAGGGCCGACTAAAACGGCATCCAACGGCTCATCCATAGAAAACTGGAGTCATGGCTAAGCCATGAGCCTAACGCTTGACGAATTTTATTATTTCAGATGGGCCTCAACTGATTTGGATGTCAGCAACACAATGACGTATGTGTGGTGCGTACCACTTTACTTTGACCAGATGTTTCACTGTGGTTTTGCGGCCACTTATGATTGCCAAATCAGATGCAACTTTTTCAGCCCATTCAATCTCCTTTCCGCCCTGAGCATTGCCATGGAGATGTAGAATTCCACCTTTTGGTTTGAGGGCTGAAAGGGCTAATGGCCAACCTTCTTCTGATGATGGTAGCAGGCCAAGAATTACGCGGTCACAAGTGCCGATTACGGCCGCTGCACTGCCGTCGCTTCCGAGTGAAATTTGATTATCACCAACATGAATTGTGCAGTTTTCGCTTAGCCCATTTGCGACTAAATTATGATTCAGTGCAAAAACAGCATCTTCTGACCATTCGCAGGCGTGTACATGTGCCGCTCCAGCGCGTACTAGCAAAGGCAATGTGTAGTATCCAATTCCAGCATACAAATCTAGAATTGTTTCCCCTCCACAATTAAGTTCACCTAATCTACCTCTTTCCTGTAGATTACCAGCAGAAAACATTGACTTTGTGACATCAAATGAATACTCAATTCCGTGTTCTTTATGACACACCCAACCATCTTTTCCCAAAAGCAATTTGACATCGGGTCTGCGTTCTGAACCAGAAATTTCACCTTTTATCCCCAGTCTTTTTCCACCCAATGAGTCAGCAACTATGCCCCATAGTTCCGTCCCTGCCAAGTTATCCCAACCGGTGAAAGAATTAGTTGGAAGCAGGATGAGATCTCCTTGTTTTTCCCATTTTGATGGCACTGCCCCTAGCAATTCACTTGCTGCTCCATGTTGACGAAGTAAATCTCCTAACTTATCTACCAATAATGAATGAGGTGTTGGTTTTTCTTGGCCGATTGACACCTGAAAGGCCCTCCTTCGCTTGGCTCGTAGCGGGGGAACCAAATTAAATGAATAGATAGTAACTATGCGTATACAGGCGAGAGGGGATAGGGTCCGTGAAGTCAATTAGTAAATCTCGGAAACAGGTGCTCTTCGCTCTGTTGATTGTGCCATTACTGTCATCATTGCCTGTTCTTGCTGAACCACCGCCAGGGACTCCTGAAGTGACCAATACTTATTGTGCGACTTGGAATAATGGGACGGGGATTTGCGATGATTACAATTTCGCTCATGATTTGACTCAGTCCAACGAATGGGTGCGCTCTAATTATCAGTTTGAGATGCACAATACAACGTCTATTACCCTGACTCTTGAATGGGAAATGCATGAATTTAATCGTGCAGTTATTGGACTTCAAGATATGGATTTAGGGGGCGGTTTTGATGGCAATAACAGCGGCGCACCTGTAGATTACATTCGTAATTATCTCGGTTATACTACTAACTCAGGTTTGCAGGTGCGACAAATCATTCTCAATGAGTTTTCAGCCACAGTGGCAGATTTGGTGAATGACACCTACGGTGGTTCTGCCGAAGTAGAGAGCCAAATCGTCAATCAGGTGACGATTGAGGGGCAGAATATTCAATGTACTGACGATATGAATGAAGATTCAATAGACGAAGTTCTAGGATTACCAAATAATGCCTTTTATCCTCCATTGTGCTTACGCTCGGTAGCACAAATCCAAGTTGGCTCAGACGTTCTAGGGATTACTGGTTCAACAATTGATGTGGAGAGAGCATTCCAAGGGTTGCTTACTATGGGTGCATCAGTGACCTCCAACTTCACTTTAGTATCTAGAGCAGGACATCGCTCTACATTTGAGTTAATCCCACCAAATTACGCCACATTCTCATCAGTTGGTGGGGGTGGGACTTTAGTTCCCCATCAGCAAGGAAGTGTACAGTACAACTCTGGTTCGTGGGTTACTGATGGGTTTAGTGTTCAAGGTGATGGAAATACACTAACAAATGCTTCAATTACCAGCATTTTTCGAAACGGCACAACTAATTCCGTTTTTATTGACCAAAATGTTGACCATGGAATTTCAATATATGCAGAGGTTGACCTTCGAGATGCAACTCATAGCAGTCTTAGTGCTGAAATGGATATTCATTATCTACCAAAATCAGTATTAGATGATTGGGGTTTTTCCCTTGGCAATGGTAATATCGAATTGCCTTGGATTACTAGTGATGGAATCCGGATGGCTCATGAATATGGCTTACTAAATTTGGACGACTTTTCTGATATGGTTCCATTAGCAGACCTCGAGTCTGCAATTTTGAGTGCTTCTGAAATAGAAGTGTCGATGAACCCTGCAACTTGGAAACAACCAGATGCTACCGGAGGATTGAATTTCACCCACACGCCTACTGTTACTTGTGCTGAACTGGTGTCAGTCACCCATTGTCTTAGTGGAAGTAGTGCGATGGATGGGTCTTTCCCTGTCACTATGGTCACCTCAAGCGAACCATTTTCAGCCGACCCTCTAGAGAAACTGACCACTCTAATTTCAGGGAAATCGGGGCTAGAGAATGTCACATCAATACCCCAAGAAGACATTTCCGCATTACTTTCTGTGCTTGTTTACCAACATCAGTTGGACACTTCTTTCATTTCCGAGAGCCTGCCAGATTGGTTACCGCCGACTGAAATTGAAGTCACAATATTACTGCCTGATTGGATTGCTTCTGATGTTGGCGACCCCCGTTCAATCACTCTTACAGCTTCGAGTGAAGGCGGGGGAGATGTTCCTTTGGAGATAACGGGACCTAATCCGTATCATCGTCGATGGAGTGATCCCATTTGCGATGTTTCAGCAGCATGTAGCGATTTAAGTCCAGATTTAATTTGTAAATCTGATTGGCGTTCATGTATCAAAATTCACGCCTCACTCAATCTGCCAGAATTTGAGATACATGAGTGGAGTCAAGAAATTGAACTGGTTGTTGAAGGACAGGTTTCAATTGAGTTGTATAGGATTGAAGTGCCGCAAGTATTGATTGAAGATTATGGCGTGGATATCAAAACAATTCCTTCAGATTTAATCCGCCACATAGTCGCATATGGTGATGAACAGGAGGGTGGTCTCAACGGATTAGTTGGCAAAACAATTGACATACCTCTAGGAGACCAAACCCACCAACTCGAACTTTCAAATGATGGCTTGCAAGTGTTTGCAAATTCTCTCGCTGATATGATGAATGATGAAATTTCTAGCGTGCAACAATCTGATGAACAAATGACCGTTGATCTCTCTAGCCTTCACTTTTCGGCTTCAGTTGATAGAATGGAGAGGCCATATAACGGCATCATCAAAGACGATAATCCAATAGTATTCAACCTTCAATTAGATAAAACCGTTATCAGAGCAAAATATCTTGATGGTGCAATTAGTGTCAATAGTGCCCCAGCACAGGGTGTGATTCCATCATTAATGAACGGGCTGTTAGATGTATTTGATATTAGAAATACGCAGGAATCTGACGGCGTTATTACATTGCCTCCTGAGCCTGTTGTTGAAGTCGTCTCACCAATATTCATGGTAGAAGATATTGATAGTGCAATTGATTCTGATATGGATGGTAACTCAAACAATGACCACGATTTGGATATTCGGCCTGCGGTGGTTATTGAGTTAACCATGCCCAAAGGTTTGGAGTTGGAATTCACCTCATCTCTAGGCAGAGATGAGCAGGATATAGTTGATGGTAATCGTCAGCATATTTTGTATCGCGTCCCACTGTGTATTGGTGAAGAAGCCAACAATTGTGAATTTGGTCAAAGCGATGAAATCAGTCTGCAATTCACAGTTGGCTACGGCTTTTTAATCCAAGAGTTATTACCATATTTGATTGGTCTTTTGGTGGTCATATTTTTATTATTTTACCTACGCTCAAAACGTAAGAAGAAAAAGCGTGCAGCGAAAGAAGAGAAACTAATTCAGGTGCGGTCAGTTAGGTCAAATACCTATGAAGTTGAGAGAGAATTGTTAGGGGTTTCACCCATTGCGGCAGATGGTGGAGGCAGTGGTGCAGGAAGTGGTGCTGACATTGATTGGACTGCAGGTCTCAATTTAGATGATGAGAACTGGTGAATCAAAGACAATATTAGAATCAATTAGATTAGGCGAATAGCATCATGCACTTTGTGTTGTAATTGGATGTAAGCATTCGCACATTCAGCCATACCAAAACGATGCAATGCCTCTTGCCAACACTTTACTCTCT
>CAUZFJ010000127.1:0-4693 GCA_963579105.1 Candidatus Thalassarchaeaceae archaeon | reverse complement strand
CATAGACTCGCGCGCCCGTACCCTCACTCGCGCCCCCACGCATGAGAGGACCTAAAACATGGGAGCCGTAAATAGCAAACGGAGGTTGGACAAGAAAATCGGTTCATTCAAACCTTTGATGACCAAGGCATTTTAGTATTTGCAAGGCCAATACCTTCACCCTCAGTAGTGAGTGCGATAAACCCCACTTCAACATCTGGTGGATATTGATTTACCCCCCATTCTAGTACATTTTCAATGTCGTATCCTTGTCCAATTCTATCAGCCATTCTAACTGATGACATCTTGAGAGTTATTTGTTCGCCAATTCCTGTTGCTGCGATTCCAATTCGTTCATCACACCACAATCCTGCGCCAATTAATGGGACGTCTCCGATTCTGCCTGCAGGCATCCCTGTGCAACCCCCAGTTGATGATGCCACCACAATAAGTCCGGTTTCATCACGCGCAACTGCGCCTACTGTATCATTTCCAGTGAGTTTTAGAGAACCTGCCACTTTTTCTCGTGCAATTCCAATGTTATCAGCAAATTCTCTAGCCCCTCTGCCCGATAGAATATTGACATTATCATCCAATAATTTTGCTGCCACTAGGATTGGATTCTTAGTTTGTTGAATACAGGAAATCGCCCCATATTGGCCGTTACTTGTCATCACTGAAGCATCAAGTTGAACGCTGCCATCAGATCTTATTCTGCCACCAGTTCCAGCGTTCAATACTGGATCATCTTCCATTATTACTACAGCCGCTAACGCAGCATCCAATGCCGTACCACCGGATTGTAGTATCTCCCAACCTGCTCCAACAGCAGCATCAACACCAGGTTGGTCTTTAGCGCTGTGTCCAGCACCCCCATGACAAACAATAGCCGGCATAGAAATTGCTTCAACTGTATCTATCATGAAGACGCCTCAGCAGCAGCTAATATTTCATCTTCGGCTCTAAAAGCATTAGAAAATCTGAATACAATCCAAGCTAGTAAACCGAAAAATCCACAAAACAAAAATGCAGTATGGAAGTCAAAAAATCCCGATTTACTTACTGTAGCATCCCAAACTAGGCCACCAATTATTACCCCTGCAAAAGAGGATAGAGCCCTGAGTGACTCACTAACCCCCATTACCGTACCGCGCTCTTCTGGCCCGGATACATGAGTCAAAAGTGCCATGTTTGAGGGAGTGACAAGGCCATTGCCAAATGCCACTAAGCCCATCACAGGTAATAGTCCAAGCAAACCTAAATGAGGAGGTACATACGGAATAATAGCCAAGCCCAAGCCACAAATCAGGAAGCCTGAAGACATCAAGGTTGAAGACCCAAATCGGTCTGATAGTGGACCAATTAAACGACCTTGAGTGATGATTCCAATTATTCCGACAAAAGCAAAAACCCAGCCATTATCCTGCTCAGAAAATCCAAACCCTCCTTCTGACACAGCCATCATTGTGAATAGAATAAGTACTACATGCATGATTGTGAAACCAATCCAAAAGAATAGCATGGACCACAGAATAGGAGACACAACTGGCCGATTGTACAGTTTCCCTATGTTGGCAAAATTTGTTTTCAGAGTTTGAACTGCTGAACGCTTCTCAACTGTTTTCCGAGCAGACTTAGGCAAACTTTCTTCAAGTTTGGTCGTTGCAAATAGGAATCCTACAAAGGAAAGAAGACTTGAGGCTAAACAAGGAAGTAAATAGGGATGAGTTTCAAAAATAGTGCCGACAAATGCTGAAGTCCAAGCCCACTCAGCCGGCGCTGAAAGAAAACCTCCAATCGCTGGACCAAGTGAGAAACCAACGCCAAAAGCAGCACCGAGTATTCCTTGGCGGCGCGCTACTTCGTGAGGTTCTGAAATATCTCCAATATAAGCGCGGGTTACAGAGATATTTGCGTTCACCATGCCAGCAAAAAGTCGTGCGAACAAAGCCATCCAAAGTGAATTTGAAAGCCCAAAAATAAGGAACGCGAATGAGTTCCCCACTAAACCGACCATCAAGACTGGGCGCCTACCAATTCGGTCTGATAAAGCACCCCAAAATGGGCTAAAAAGAAACATTGCTGCTGCGTATGCTGCCATCAAAGCAGCAACCCAACGCCCAATTGGCTGGCCAGGTTCAGCCAAACCTGCAACCATATAGGTCAGAAATGGAATGATGATTCCAAAACCAATCATATCTACTAGAACGACAAGAAACAGAATTGCCATTGATGATTTTCGTGCCATCCTAATCCCTCCTCTCTGTTCCGGTCCAAGACACGGGGTTCTATGCCTTTGCGTAACTGAATGGTTCAAATCACTACTTTGATTTCAAACAACAACCTGCTAAATTGAAAAAAAATAATATCCACTAAAATAAGAAAAGTAGTAGGAATTTCATTCATATATTTTCAAAATTCAGTTGACTTGAACTATTATTCATCTTTTACAGATTCTGCTAGTTCTTTGGCATTTGATTCTGATTGGTGGTGGACCTTCATCAAATGTGATTCAAGATTACTTATTTTTACTTTCACATCACACTTTGGACATCTAGCCATTTCAACTGAAGTAGGGGCCCTTTTCTTCTGACTACTACTTCTACTTCGAGATTGAATTGTAGATGACTTAGGCTTCCTCATGACATTGAGAAATGGCACTGCGATGGTCATCGCCACTAAAGCGATGATAATGTACATCCCAGTATTTGGAGCCTTTTTATCAGCAGTGGGAACCTCTTCGCCAAGAGTGAAAACCCCGTTATCAAGAGTGAATACAATTTCTACAGTTCTACCCGCTTCGGTTTTCTGCCCATTATCATCATTGAGGTTAATCGTGAGATTCAAACTCTCCCCTTCTACATCGAGAACCAGTCTCAGACCATGGTCGGAACTATGGACGTGCAATACAAGTTGAAATTTACCAGAGGCGCTTGTATTTCCGCTGCGCCCTAAATTTTCATCACAAAGAGATGGTTCGGATTTGCCTGCTGAGCAATCAATCTTTACCTCAACATCACTTGCGTGTGAGCCATTTCCGCGGTACATTTCGCCATTAATTATGTATGTATGATCCCAATCATGTTCGGCATTGACATTTATTGCTAGGCCATTTAATAGGATTAATGTGATTGAAACGATAACCACGATGAAACATCGGAATTGTTCAAACTTTGGACTCGTCAATTTAATCAACACCAAATTAACCCTGGGTTTTCAAGCAGTACTTGGGCTAGTTGGCTCAGTGGTCAAACGGTCAACTATCTTCCCAAGCCTCTCTACCAAACTTGTGCGGGCATCACCATCCACTAGGGCATATTCCAGAACTTCGTCTAGAGTATCAACAGGGATTACGGTAATCATATCCTTGTATTCATCGTCAATTAGAACATCGTTCATGTTTGCGCGTGGAATAATTACCCGGGTAATGCCTGACTTCGCAGCCGCTTCAATCTTGGCTGTCACGCCGCCAATTGGAAGGACTTCACCGCGTACTGTGAGTGAACCAGTCATAGCCAAATCTTGGTCAATCGGTATCTCTTCAAGAGCTGAAATCACTGCCGCCGCGATAGTGATGCTCGCTGAATCTCCGTCTACCCCGTGTCAACAAATTGAATGTGAATATCAAAATCTGCAACATCCTTACCAGTTAGTTTCTTGATGACTGCGCTCACGTTAGTTACAGACTCTTTAGCCAAATCTGATAATCCACCAGTAGCAAATATTGAGCCACCCTTCTTTTGTGAAGGTGTCACCAATGCTTCAACAGGCAACATGATGCCACTGAAATCAGAAAGACCTGTGTTGGCGCCAAGCACTGCTAAGCCATTTACTCGGCCTACTCTCTCACCGCTGTTAACTATCATTGAGTAATCCATGCGTCTCTCAATCATTCTGTCTGCAACTTGTTGTTCAAGTGGCTTGGCAATATCACGCGCACGTAGCACGTGGTGGGCAGAAGCGAATTCAGAACCATCAGCACAAGCAAGATCGCCTGCAACTCTAACTAAGCCACCCAGTTCTCGCAAGCGGAGGGTGAGTTTGCCGCGCCTACCCGCGCGCCTCTGAGATTCTCTTAACAAAACAGCAATTGAACTGCGGTCGAAGTGTGGAATCGGGAACCCGCTCTTTTTACCCATCTCATTTGCCACCTCTTGAGCAATGAAGCGAATTACACGTCTGCGGTTACGAGCGGAGTCTGGCATGTCAGAATTGACGAAAACTTCGTATCCATAGCCACGGATTCTACTTCGCAATGCGGGATGCATGCCTTGCAATGCGTCCAAATTTCCAGCAGCAACTAGAATGAAATCACAAGGTACTGGTTCGGTAGTTGTTAATGCACCACTAGACCGCTCCGAGCGACCAGAGATTGGTAGTTGCTTCTCCTGCAATGCGGTAAGCAATGCTTGCTGCTCTTCTAAGCGAAGTAGATTTATTTCATCAATAAATAAAACGCCGCCATTGGATTTGTGAATTGCTCCCGCTTCAACTCGGTCGTGGGCTGGTGTCTCCATCCCCCCAGATTGGAAAGGGTCATGACGAACATCGCCAAGTAGGCTACCTGCCAAATTACCAGTCGCATCAACAAATGGAGGCTTGTCATCTCGCTCGTGCCTGACAAGCAGTTTTGGGATTCGGGAATCGTCACCTGCTGTAAGGCGACTTCGCAAAAACATGAACCCAAATCCTAGAATCAATAAGCCGAAAAGAA
>CAUZFJ010000126.1:0-4793 GCA_963579105.1 Candidatus Thalassarchaeaceae archaeon | reverse complement strand
GCTCTCCAGCACTTCCCCCCACCTTAGTAGCAAGGATTCCATTCTCAGCAATATGTTGCCAAAGTGGGCAGCCAGCCAAGTTAGCAGCCGCATTCAGGCTGGCCATGCTAGCACCTAGAATTGCGTTAGCGCCGAAATGAGATTTGTTTGCAGTTGCATCAGCGTCGATCATTGCCGCATCCAAACCACTTTGGTCGCCAACATCCATGCCGATTAGTAGTTCACGAATCGGGCCGTTGACATTGGCAACAGCCGCATCAACACCTTTGCCAAGCCAGCGAGTTTTGTCACCATCTCGTAACTCGAGCGCTTCGTGAACCCCAGTTGAAGCACCGCTAGGAACTATTGCTCGGCCTGTCATTTGGTTGTTGACAAACACATCAACTTCAACGGTTGGATTTCCTCTGCTATCAATCACCATACGCCCGCGCAGGTCGCTGATTGTGTCGCCCATCATTCTCGCCTGTAACTAATGCCACCCAAAGAGGTTGGATAATCTTACGCATTCATCAGTTTAGCCAACTTAACCAGTTTGCAACTTCAGTTTGGATGGTTGGAACTTCATGCTCCTCCTCACAACTTAGAATATAGCATAACTCTTCTCCTCTTGGAGATATCGAGAAAAGTTCGGTTGAAAATATTGGTTCACCTTCTTCTTGCTCAGGGCAATTTCTCTTGTCGTCAACAAAACAGTGAATCATTCCTCGGGGGTAATGTTGCATACTTCCTTCTTTAGGGTCACAAACAACGACACTTTCATTCAGGAAAATAACTGCGGTCCCATCTTCTGGATTGGTGCTATGGCCACGAATTTTGCAACCTTCAAGCATAGTGGCAACATCAACATTGTACCATGAAATGTGGTTTTCGCAACTTTCTAAGTTGCAGACTTCATCAAGAAATTCCTGCACTCGTAGTTGACTCAAAGCCGAGTCGGAACCACTTTGCATAGTCCATGCAACTGCCCGGCCCATTTGAACCCAATGATAAATTTCTTTTCGAAAAGTTGCCGAATTTCAAATTAAATACAAATATTTTCATTCAAAAACTTCCAATAAATCTCTTTCTTCACTAAAATAACTTTCCTATATCCGGTAAGAAACCCCGAAATACTATCAAAAGAGCGCCCTAACATAGCATTAATATACGATATGTGGAAGCGTCGCCCCATGAACATAGATTCAACCGACCGCGCGCTTCTTCATGCATTAAGGGATAATTCCCGCACGTCATTTGTTGACCTCGCCAAAACAACAGGCGTTTCCGAGCGAACAATACGTACGCGCATGAAAAAACTCGAAGAAGAGGTTATTCAACGCTACACAATTATTGAGCGAGGCATGGGTCTTTCGGCGCTTGTCCGTATCAAGTTGGGCCCGGGCACTGAGGTAGGTACTTTGGCGGGGGAGTTCTCTATGTGGGATGGTGTGCTTACCTGTTACGAAGTTGGGGGAGGGTTAGATGCCGACCTACTTTTGATAATCTCAGTTTCTGATACCCATGCTTTGCGTGAATTGCTTGATAGGATTTGGTTGACTGCACCAGATGCTTCAGTTGTTGAAACTCATACCACTTTGATTATTGAGCAATACTGATTTCAAAATACGTTATTGTATCCATTGCGGAAACTTAGTCATACAAATTGCGAATTCTTCGCTCTCCAAATTACTTGCAAGCCAAGTGTGGACGTTGGGCCAATCTTGAGAATCAAACCATTGCCTATCGTGATTGGCAAATTGCCTTACGAAAGGAAATATTGCGTCACTTAATGCCGTTGAAATCGAGTTTCCAGCAATTTTTTCATTTAGTTCTTGGAGGTAATTTGCGGCCTCTTTTCTGTGTTCAATAGAGTCCACATTGTCATAGCGATTAGGATATTTATACCGATCCAAATGAAATTTAAATTCCTCATCATTTTTTTGAATCCATTTTTCCTCATCATCATTTAATTCCCAATTGAGAGCATATTGCATGATTTCTAGACTTTCCTCAATCACTACCCCATCACCTAAAAGCATTACAGGAACAGTTCCTTTTGGTGAAATTTCCATCATATGGTCTGGCCGTTCTCTCAACAAAACTTCTCGGTGTTCGACTTCAGTCTTGGAGCGAATTAGTGCCATTCTAGCGCGCATAGCATAGGGACATCGTCTGAACGAATACAAAATCGGTATTTCCATTTTTCATACCCAAATCAAATGCTGCTTAGCCAGTTCCCAATCCGCTTCAAACCTTCATGCAAGGTGTCTTCATCACAAGCATAAGAGACTCTGACAAAGCCTTCACCACCTTCTACTAATCCACCAGGAATCATTTGCACTTTTGCTTCATTTAATGCTCTAGTTGCAAAAGTGGTGGAATCCATCCCAGTTTTTGTGATATCAACAAAACCGTAGAATGCGCCTTCTGGCTCGGGCATTGAAAGCCCATCAATCGAATCAATACCAGCCATCATTATTTGTCGTCGAAGCAAATATTCCTGTTTGAATTCTTCAACCGCTTCATCAATTTCAGATGTTAGTGCGGCTAACGCCGCGTCCATCAAGAAAGAAGGTATGTGTGAGCAGGCATTGGCTTGCAATTTTCCCATCGCTCCCATCACTTGGCTAGGCCCACTGACTAACCCAATTCTCCACCCAGTCATGGCGAAAGACTTGGACCACCCGGTGATCACGATAACTCGGTCAGACCCACCCGGCAAACTTGCTGGGGAAATATGGGGCCACCCTGTCCAGTTCAGACGAGCGTAAATTTCGTCTGATACCAACCAAAGGTCGTGTTTATTGGCGATTTCCAGTAAGCCTTCAATTTCGGCTGGTGTGTAGACTGCACCTGTTGGATTGTTTGGTGAATTGATTACTAGCATCTTGGTTTTGCTAGTTATTGCTGCCTCAATTGCTGTAAGATTAGGATGGAAATTATCTTTGTTGACTGGTACATGGATTGGATTGAGTTGCATCATTCTGCATTGAATATCATATGATGGCCAGGCTGGTGCTAACAAAATGACCTCGTCGCCCGGTTCGCAACACACCATAAATGTGTAGAGAAGAGCCTGTTTTGCTCCCGGTGTGATGATGATAGATTCCACACTTGTAGGGATTCCATAACGCTCTTGCAATCGATTTGCAGTTGCTTGGCACAGTTCGAGCGAACCTTCACTGCGAGTGTACTTGGTTTTGCCTGCATTAAGTGATTCAATGGCCGCCTCAACGATGGGTTGAGGCGTATCAAACCCAGGTTCGCCAACTGTCCAGCGAATCACATCACTTGGCGGAGGAGCCAAAAACGGTTTGATACCAGCAGGCAAATCTACGAAACGCTCAGCGATGTCAACCATTCAATCATCTCCTCAAACCCGACCGGTTCGGACGGGGGTGCTTAAGCGAGCAAGTGGTCTTGAAAGAACTTGCCGCCATTAATAATCGATGTAACTCGCAAAGTAGTTTGTTGCTCGCGTTGAAATAGGAGCCCCTTTTGGGCGACAATACGAAGCGTCGGTAGCAAAGCTTGGTTACGCGATGGACTGCAAATCCATTTTACGAGGGTTCAAATCTCTCCCGGCGCTCCAAACTATTCTCAAAGATGTTGGTTGTAGTCATGATTGAAGTTCACTCACCTTCATCCCACGCGTGAGTTTTTTGGTCCGAAATAGGCGATTTCTGATGGTCTGAGTCACCTTCATCAATCAAGTCTTCATCAGTTACTCGAACTACATTCATCCCCAAAGCAACGATTCCATCTGTTGTCATGGGTTCTTCGCGTTCAGGTAAAGTTCCTGCAATTCTAGTGAAAAGATGGTATTCACCTACATTGCCAACTTGTTGCTTTGCTTTTCGTCGGTCCTTGAACAACATTTTGATGGTTCTTCCCAGTCTTTCTTTAGCCAAAGCAAGTTGTACAAATATTGGCAGGTTAGCAGAAGCACTTCGCCATAAAAAAAGGCGGCAAAATCTTCTCTGCGCAGGCTGAATCCTATATCCAGCCTGCGTTAAACTCGTTGCAAGTGCTGCTGAACGCGTAAAAGAAAAAATCAGTGGGGGAGAATGTTCACCAAGTGTTTGCCCAGACACAATTGGGTCTTGGTTTGCTCTTTCTAGTGAGAGCCTTAGCAACTCGTGAGAAAGGCCAATGCCTCGCTTCTCTAGGTCAACAATTACAGTACACAATTCTAACGCCCCACCACAACGTCTTAATTCGCAATGTGCCGCAGGTCGTTGTTCACCAAATAAGGTCACATGAGCACATTTTTTGAGATATTCTTCCTCTTTTTCTGCGCTGGATTTCGGTGCTCGTAAATCTACTTCTTCTGCCAGCACTCTTTGCAACCATTCGCCGGTGCCTTCTTGTTCCATTCAATTATCTCCTTCTGGTCGATGTTGAAATGAAGAATCAGGGCTTAGTGGCACATTCAGTGGCTTCCACATTGAACGGTGTAATCCAATCCCATCAATCATATATTTGTCACCAAAACATGTCCAGTTTTGGGCTTCATAAAATGGGATCGAAGCGACTCTTGCTTGTAAGAACCCAGTGCATTTTCCCCATTGCTCTACGGCTCCATTCTCAAGGTTAGAAAGAACCGTTGCCGCGTGTCCTTTTCGCTGATGATTTTCTAAAGTCCCCATCTGTCGAATTTGCACTGCTGGGCGTAGAAATTTAGGGGGTGGGAAATCGTTGCCATCCCTATCACTGAATCCGTGAGTACCCAATGGCGGGAAATCCGGGCAGTGTGCTGCATTTTCATCGACAGTGTCGGCGCAAGCACCAGTAGAATCTGCAGGAATCAAATG
>CAUZFJ010000125.1:0-4808 GCA_963579105.1 Candidatus Thalassarchaeaceae archaeon | reverse complement strand
ATTATGCTGCTAATTCTTCTGAATTAATTTTACTTCCAGACATAGGAATTGCGTCCGAAGGGGCAGTGGGTAGTGTGTTGTTATTCAGTAATCGAGAATTACACAAGATAAGAGACATAGCATTACCAACGGATTCATCTACCTCTCGAAAATTAGTATTATACATTCTGTCTGAGATGGGATTAGACCCTAAAACAGTTGATATGGGTCCTGATTTATCAGAAATGCTATCAAAGTGTGATGCAGCATTATTGATCGGAGACAGAGCACTTGATGAAGCACAGAGAAATCCAGATTTAGTCAAAATGGACCTGGGACAAGAATGGAAAAAACTCACAGGATTACCAATGGTGTTTGGGGTGTTTGCTGCACCATCTTCAGCACCCATAGATAAATTGAAACAGGCCCATAATGACTTATTGACAAATGCAATAAATTTTAGAGACAATCAACAAATTAAAGACGAAGTAATTAGAGACACTGCTACGAGGAGTGGCTTTTCAATAGAGAGAATTAATGAATACTTCAATGAAGTTACAAATATTCTGTCACCAGATTCAATCCGGGGTCTGGAGTTCTTTCTAACAGAAGTTTGTGGCCTAGAAACAGATATCAATTGGCTAGAATTCTAACTTGATTTTCGCCGTTTTACTTTGCGGCGTTTCTTCTTTGGCTCCTCATCCACATCTTTAGAACTATCAGATGGCTTTCTCGCTTTAGGCTTCTTGGATTTTGTAATCATTAAAAGCGCCTCTCGCATGTCCGATACCGAGTCCTCATTTTCGGGTTGGACAACTGAATCTATTTCTGGTTCACCTTTGGTTGCAACATCTGCATCTTTAGATTCAGCAGCAACTTGTTCAGCAATATCTAGAATTGCTGATTCTTCATTATGGAATTGTTGAGCCTCACCATAGGGGTCAGCAGCATCCGGGTCATCCTTATCCCAGTATGCTCCGTGTTCAGAGTAATCCCATTCTTCTCCCTCTGGTGCTTTGCCTGACTGGCTAACCGAGCCGGGGGCCTTCTTAACACGACGAATCGAAGGTTCATTTGAAGGACGTTGGGATGGTTGTCGTCGACGACTAGTCACGTCTTGGGGTGCCTGTACTGGTTGAGGCCTTCCAGTTGAAGAAATATTATCTAATGGCTCAGCCTTGTTAAATGACCTTCTTCTTGTTGTCGTTATGGATAAATTTTCTTCATCGTCATCAAAATCAAATAACATTCTGTTCTTTCTTCGCACCACTAATATTCCTGCCAAGGCAATGGTAATAATTACGCCTAATAGTAATAAAAAGTTATTCTCTAACCATTTTAATGAGATGTCAATAACGGTTGGCTCTGGCGCTGGTTTTGCTAATATCAATATAGATAATTCCGGGCTAGTGGTGTGAATAGGTGTTTGGTAATATACAGTATCTCCTTGGTGAATTAAAGTTAATGCTAAAGGTGAAGTTGGAGCAATTTGAGTAATAGTATGTAGGGGGGGTGAAACCGATGGATCAAACGACATGTTAAATGGTCTAGGAATGTTATTTGCCAAAGTAATTTCAATAAACCAACGAATTTCAATACGCGTGCTAGAATCGTACTTGAGAGTGTCAATCAAGCCTAATTTTGCATCACAACGAACAGTTGTGCCAATTATTGCTGAGTTATCAAATTGAAGTGCCTCGGTCCAATCCAAACTGATTTGGTTTTCATTTGTGCCGCTACACAACATTCTTTCCATTATGATTGCTTCTCCGGGACTGACAAGTCCATCTGAAGATGATAATTCCCTTAATGGTGCGCTGATACTAGAATTTAGTTGATATGTATCTTGAATGGTAATTTTATTGTCGTTAATTTTTATTGAGACTTGCCTAATAAGATCTGGATGCGGGTGCAAATGACAATCATCACCTTCTATACAGGAATATTCAAAATCATCCCCTAAACCATCACCGTCATCATCACCATCATAACTATCTGGGGTTCCATCACCATCTAAATCTGAACCGGGTAAACCCGAATATGGGGCCCAAGCATTCTCACTAAATACAGCTATCAAACCAGTATTTGTAGTGACAACAAACTCTGAGGCAATTGGGGACTTGGCGAATTGTGAAATTTGATGGGCAAGGTCAAATGATGTGATAATTGAAAAATCTGAAGAATCGAAAATAGTCATTTTTATGGTTGTTGATTCAATTAATACCCATAATTCTGCACCATTCTCTGCCCATTCTAACTGACTTGCCGTACCAACGATGTTCTGAGATGTAATGTACTCACCGTCAGGAACTGACCTAACTTGAAGGAGCGAATTAGTTATCCAAGCAAGTTGGTTTCCATCTGGGGATATGGAACAATCTGTAATGCTGAATCCAACCTCCCAGGAAACATCAGTAGTAACTGTTGAACGATTCCAAAGAAATATATTGCCATCTTCACCTCCAGTTACAAGTTGTTGACCATTAGGAGAGTGATCCAAACAAGTTACATCAGAAGTGTGTTCCCCATCGAAAGTTGAGATTGATTGGGTTGAATCATTAATTAAATACTCTGAGACCCCATTGTTTTCATTAGCTGAAGCAAAAATTTCTTGCCCCGACAAAATACTGATGTCAGTCACTTTATGTCCATCCTCATTTACCCCTATTCTCTGCCAAGTTGAGGTGTCATAGATAGCGATAGCCAGAGTACTCATGTATGGGCTTTCTAGACCTACTAGAAGTGAAGAATCATCTTCAGAAAATTGTAGAGATAAAATTTTATTTCCAATACTAATATCCTTGATGAAAGTACGGTATTGAGCATTAATGATTACAACATTTGAAATAAATGCGGCTGCAATTAAAGTACCATCAGTTGAATATATGATTTCCGAAGAACCTGATAAAGAATAAGGATTTACGAGAGCTCCACTATAGGGGTAATTTTCTTCAGTTGTAGCATTTACTGAGGATATTAGTGGCAGGGAAGATGCGAGTACAAGGACAGTGATGAAAACTGGAAGAAAAGTGCCGCCATGTTTTCTCATCGTTACTGCGAATACGGATTCAACCAAAGAATTATCCTATTAAATGTATCATTCTAGCCTATATTCTACTAAGTCATTTTTTGTTCATCCTAATAATTAACCGGCTACTTCATAGGATTCTGAAACAACAATACACTCAACATTTAGACTATTATTAAAAATATTTATGAACCTATGAATTCGATTGAACTTGGTTCAAAATCTTCATCAATCATACCAATCTCTTTACCTTCTGTTAGGAATTTAACTATACTTTCCCTACCATCATCACCAAAATCAATAGTTCTAGAATTTACATACATTTGGACAAATTTTGAATTAGTTTCTTCATCGATTCCTCGGCCCCATTGCCTTGCGAATTTCAATGCTTCGTCAGGGTTTGATATAGCAATCTCAATACTTTGTTTTACCCACTCAGTAATATCTTCACACAACTCCTTTCCAAGATTTTTCCTGACAACGTTGCCCCCCAAGGGAAGTGGTAGTCCGTCGTGTCTCTCATTCCACCATACACCCAAATCTAACAGAAGATTCATGCCATGGGATTTCCAGGTTAATTGCCCTTCATGAATAATGACCCCACTATTAAATTCGCCATTTTGAATTCTAGGCATAATTTCATCAAAAGGAACAATAACTGTTTCAACATTACCACAGGCCATTTTCAATGCTAGATGTGCTGAGGTTTTTTGGCCAGGGATTGCAATGGGTTTGGAACAAGCTTCTTCTAAAGTCATCTCCTTTGTACTAACAAGCATTGGGCCATATCCTTCACCCATACTTGCACCACAATTCATCAATGAGTATTTGTCAGATATTTCAGGAAAGGCGTGAATACTAACTGCACTTACTTCATATTCTTCCGCAATGGCCTTCTCATTCAGGGTTTCAATATCAAGTAAGACATGTTCAAATCTAAACCCTGGGGTTTTAACTAATCCCGTAGTTAATGCGTGGAACATAAATGCGTCATCTGGATCGGGCGAATGCCCTACGCGTATAAGCCGGTCACCAACACTCATGTGTTGGCGCGACATCAATTTGGTTGTGAACTTTATGCTTGAATTGATTGTTATTCAATAACACTTAATGAACAGGCTCAAAGACTGTGCGCTCCCGCGAATGTTGTAGTGGTAATATGCCTGATGTCTCAAGATTAGGAATCCACCAAGGCGAAATCGGTCCAATTTGTGATTTCTGTGGTGCTAGGCTAACATTTGGTCAATCAATTCCTATTGACGATAAATTTGCATGTTTTGAATGTTATAAGTCTGAAACAGGTACAACACCTTCATCAGATGGTAAAGCCGTGTCAGGATTACCAATTGAATAATCGCGTCGTTCAAGTGCCGTAGCGCTTTAGGGTCTACTGATTTAGATGGTTGAGAGTAATTGGGCGCGCGCAGCCCATCGTTTTTCTAAGTGGTATTCTCAAATAGGACCAGATGATTATTGGTTCCCACCAAGACTGCGAACGAGAGAGTGTATGTTTCAGATGTGGTCTTCTAATATATTTGACCGCCACATCAATTTTGAGACACCTAAAAGTGTATTGAATTACCTACACCAAAGAGCACCTAAAAGTTGCTTCTATTCAACGGCGTATTATGGTAAGCCACTAGAGAGAAAAATGGCTGATAAAGAATGGAAGGGAGCAGATTTAATCTTTGATTTAGATGGGGACCACCTAGACGAGGTAGACCCTTTCAATGTCCCTGAAATGTTAGAAATCATTCAATTGCAAGCTTATAATTTGTGGGAAGAATTTCTTTGTTCCGAA
>CAUZFJ010000124.1:0-4814 GCA_963579105.1 Candidatus Thalassarchaeaceae archaeon | reverse complement strand
CTCTTGTGAGACGCCAAATAGATGGACTATGTCCCTAGGTGATGGGAATTCTTCTAGTATCACTCTTGAGCCACTTGCTCGCCTACAATATCTTTCAGTGGCGGTAAGAGTGATGGTGCCCTCAATGTCAGGAGGCGAGCCAGCAGCGGGCATAGTTGAGGATATTACCTGTATTACCTCGCATGCAACTAATCCAGCCTTAACACAAACAGATTCATCAACCGTGACTGTTGCCGTTTTAGAAGAATTTGGTACAGATTTGTATTCATCTAATGGCGTCCCCGTCGGTGCGGCAGGAAATGCTTTGGACGAGGCCGTTAATAACGGCCAAGACCTCAATCTCTCACTCATTGTTGCGAATCTTGGCAATGTTCCAATTAGTCTTAATGTGAAAGTAACTCCATCCAATCCAAATTGGCCACTCGCTTTGTTTTGCGATGACGTTCAAGATGATAACACGCTATCACTTTCAATAGAACGCGGTGAGTCAATAGATTGTAGAATTCAAGTTATTGTACCCGCAGAAGTCTCAAATGGCGATTCCAATACAATCAACATTAGAATACAATATTCATTGACAAATTTCATCATCAATAGAACAGAACTCAAAGTAGAAGAGCGGCCTGAATTGATTTTGTTAGGCCCCCCGCTTGACACAATGAATGTGATTCCAGGAAAAACCGCGTATGGCTCATTCACCGTTATCAATCAAGGAAATGTTCCCTTAACCCTAATGTGGGAGTTTGGAAGTGTGCCAGAAGATTGGCAGGTTGGCTTCAAGACCCCGCCAACTAATTCACTAGGAATCCATAGGGAAGAGGTAATACAAATCTCCATTCTAATGCCATCGGGTACACCAACCGGTTTACTTAGTGATTCATTAACGCTGTTAGTCACTGGGACTACTTCTGGGGGCGAAGAACTGGCCCGTAGTGTGATGGTTTCTCTAATCGGAGAAAAGGGTGCTTGGTTATCATTATCCACCGATATAGATGATTTTGAACGGGTTGAGAAAGGCGGTGAAAGGACAGTCAATATGACTGTTAAAAATGATGGCAATACCGCATGTAAGGTTGATTTCGAAATGCTAGCGAATGATGGTTGGATAGTCTCAGGCTTGACAACGATTCAGAACCTTGATGCAGGCGATTCTAAAGTACTTGAAATCTTGATTTTAAATGAGGGGGGTGTTGGTTCAACTGATGTAGTGATTACAGCAGTTCCAACTTCTTCAGTTGGCGCAGAATTGATTAATGGCTCAACTGAAATCCATATGTCATCAACTTCACTTACTGGAGATGACGGTGGCTTACTGAATATCTTGGAGGCAGCCGGCGTTCCCGGATGGGCTGTTGGCTTGGTAGCACTAATTTTCCTTGCTGCTTTAGCGGGTGCAGTAATAATGTTGAGGAAAAACTCAAACACATTTGATTCAGGTGAACAAATCATTTCCTCAGGTTCAGAGATCTTAGGCAGTGTTGAGCAACGTAGAGATGCGGCTCTTGACACAGGAGTTGCTAGCGACGACATGGTTTCTGGCACTGTGAGTGCACATGAGGTTACTGCGGCATTAGCAGCCTCTGGACCAGGGCCCCTAGCACCACCTAAGCCCACAGGTGCACCGCCACCCCCCCAAGGTCTACCACCACTTCCCGGTGGCGCACCGCCTCCACCAAGTGGATATGTTCCTGATAGGAACAAATGACACCAGTTTCGGACCGTCGTGCTTATTGAGAAGGTCTATTTCGCCGATAATATGAGTCAGTCAATCGTACTGTTTGGCCCACCCGGTGCCGGCAAAGGTACGCAAGCCGATGCGATTGTTGATGCAACGGGAAAACCACAGGTGTCAACTGGTGATATGTTGCGAGCTGCTTTAGCGGCTGGAACCACACTTGGTCTAGAAGCCAAGAAGTACATGGAAGCAGGTGAACTAGTGCCAGATGATATCATCATCGGCTTGATTGAAGAGAGGATGCAACAAGACGATGCTAGTGAAGGAGTATTGTTTGATGGCTTCCCAAGAACAATCCCGCAGGCAGAAGCCTTAGCGGAAATTGCAGAAGTCTCTCTTGTGATATCGATAGAAGTTCCAGACGATGCAATTGTTGGAAGAATTGTGGGTAGAAGAATGGACCCTGACACGGGTGACATTTACCACGTCACATTCAAGCCGGCACCAGCGGATATTGCTGAACGCCTCATTCAAAGAAAGGATGACAACGAGGAGGCGGTCAGAACTCGCCTATCAGCATATCATAATCAGACATCACCACTCGCTGAGTGGTATGCGGAAAAAGGGCTCCTTGCTACAGTCAACGGCAATCAAGCAATGGCTGATGTCGGAGCCGAAATCTCAGCAGTTCTAAACTAAAATTTGGGTGATTTAATGGGAAGAAGGGGACGCTCTCGAGGCGCAAAAGCCAGAAAAGTTCGGGCAGTTTCCTCACGAAATCACCTTGAAAATCTTCTCCAAGAACCTTGGAATCATCCTGATGCGTCAGTTAATTCTGCGGCTAAGGATATACTGAACCTGTCAAAGAAACATCGTTTGGGTCTACCAGATGGGAGAAGGCCTTGGGTGTGTCGCTCGTGTAAAATCGCGCTCCGACCAGGGATTAATGCAAGCGTTCGCGTGCGTGGGAAAATATTGAGAATCACCTGCCTTTCGTGTGGCAGGACAAACCGGTGTGGGCCGGACTTCGTAAAGGGTGATGAATAATGGTTGAAGTGGATAAACGATTACGAAAAAGGGCTCTAGACCCGACTTTAGAAGTGACAATAAGGGTAGGTAAATCTGGCTTGACTGACTCGGTTGTAAGCGAGTTAAATTCACAGTTGAAGTCGCGAACATTTGTCAAGGCAAAACTCAATCGCGGTTTGGCAGATGATTCAGCAGACCGGAAAAATCTCTGGCAGATGCTAGCCGATTCCACCAATTCAACCTTAGTTGTAATGCGTGGTAATGTTGCAGTTTTCTATCGTTAGGGTTTGAATTTTTCAAATGACTTTGATATTGCTGATGAGTTAATTATTCGCTCCGATTACATCTTTGCGTGGCGGAGGATTCAACAGCGGTTCGGACCTCCGAGGTACGATGACAGTAATACCACCCACCTGGCTTGAGGGTCTTCTTGGCACACTCATTCTCTCTTTATTGGTTGCAATCGCTATCCGTTGGGTGAGACTTCCCTACACCATCGCACTGGTAATTGTCGGCCTTGTTCTAGGCTGGCTCGGCGAGTCTATGTTCTCTGGATTAGAGCCTGGTGGTGGATTATTATCGGCCGAATTAATTCTCTTCATTCTGCTGCCCCCTCTACTGTTTGAAGGCTCGTCAGCGATGCACATAGACAAACTCCGTCGGAATTGGAAAACCATCTCACTATTAGCGATTCCAGGGGTATTACTGAATACATTGATTATTGGGCTAATCTGCTGGCGATTTGTTTGGTGGGGTGAAGACAATGGTCTACTTTACGGACTATTGGTTGGCTCAATTTTGGCGGCTACGGACCCAGTTAGCGTTCTTGCGTTGGTTCGCTCTTTAGGTGCTCCGAAGCGACTTTCTGTACTACTTGAGGGTGAGTCTTTGTTTAACGATGGGACTGCGATTGTGGTTTTCAACATTATTTTAGTGACTACACTTTCGGTAATTGCAGGTCAATCTATTGACCTTGGTAATGTCATCACAGATGGAATAGCCTCCTTCATGTTGGTTGTCACAATTGGCATTGTTGCAGGCTACATCTGCGGCATGGTTGCCAACCATTTATTGCAACAGAGTGAGGACCATCTGGTTGAAATCGCTCTTACTGTTGCTCTCGCCTTCGGCTCGTTTTTACTGGCTGAAATGATGCAAGGAAGCGGCGTAATCTCTGTTGTTGTCGCCGGCCTTTTAGTTGGTAATAAGGGTGTGCACGAAGGCATGACTCCGACCGCCCGGGTAGGTTTACATCACTTTTGGGAAGTGGTATCTTTCCTTGTTAACAGCATCTTATTCGTCTTGGTGGGCTATGAGTTGCAATCTGTTTTATCATGGGATATTCACACTGGTTATCTTGCCCTAATTGCGATTGGTGGGGCTTTAGTTGCCCGATTAGTGGTGTTCCCACTTACCGGTTTGGCAAACATTGGTGAGCATAGGAAAATAGACAGAAGATGGCAATTGGCTATGTGGTGGGGTGGCCTGCGAGGAAGCATTCCGATTGCCTTGCTGCTCTTGCTTTCACATATTGTTCACGAAGGCCAACAAGTATTAATCAATGGAGAAATTGTCAATATCAAATTTGACGAAGGCATTTATCACGATATGTTAGTGATAGCCTTCAGTGTGATTTTATTCACTTTAGTGGTGCAGGGATTAACCATGAAACCCTTGTTGCATAAGTTGGGGATTTCTGGTAGATTAGCTGAGAGTGAAGCCCGTTACGAATCGGCACTTGCTCGGCTTGTTGCCTCGCGTGCGGCCTTGAGAAAGTTGTCCTCACTAAGCACTCAGGGTTTGATAAATGAAATTGATAGAGAGCGAATGGCCTCCCCATATCACGCGAGTATTGAGAAGGCTAAATCACGAATTGAGGAGTTGTCGAATACTTCACTTGTGCATGCAAGCAGAATTGAATCCGCAAGGAGAGACCTTATTCGGGCGGAAATTGAAGCATTACGTGAAGCAGAGAGGCTTGGACAATTGAACCCTCACGTGATTGAGAGTACCTTGAAAGGACTTGATTCTGCGCTGGCATCATCTGAATTCGCTCACGAAGAAATCACTGTGGTCAAAGACTCGTTATCTGGAGGGTTTGATGAGGAAT
>CAUZFJ010000123.1:0-4833 GCA_963579105.1 Candidatus Thalassarchaeaceae archaeon | reverse complement strand
ATTTTCAAAAATTTCTATCTCAACAGGACAGGATGGATTGTATTCAATTGATTGAGTAGTTGCACCAGAATTCTTCACAGAAATTGAGATTGAAAGCGATTCTCCCTCATCATACCAAGCCGCTCCAGTAGTCGTCTCATCAATAGAAATAACTAATTCAATATCGGTAGAATCTGCACTTGCAGAACTAATCGCAAGTGGAGCAAGTAGGATAAAAGATAGCCCAACAATGAGCAATCTACTGCTAGATTCACGTCCCCTCATAGCGCCGCCTCTTATAGAGGCGACAAACCCACTCACACTTAAGACCCGCCATGCATGGTAAAATCAGTAATTTCAATGCCATGCCCCCCTTCGCATGATTTTGATGTTAGCCAAAGGTGAGTTTGACCGCCGAGTGGGAGATGATGGAATTGAGGTGTGGGTAAGTCAGCAAGGTCCGTTTGGGAATGTCAATACAGCATTCATTAATAGGGCCACAAATACAGTAGTAATCATCGACCCATATTCTGCTAAAAAGTGGCTTTCAGCCCTTGAAAATGAAGGTTTGTCACCAACCCACTTAATTCTAACACACACCCATAGAGACCACACATCTGGGGTTAAGAAAATCATGAAATCCCACCCAGAAATTCAGTTGTGGGGGCACGTTGAATCAAACTATCCGAATTTACTTGGAAGAGTATTATTTCGTCATCTAGATTTCACTCATACTTGGAATCATCCAGTTCACTCTGGGGAACAATGGACTGAAGGTGGTATCACCCTTGAAGTCACTCACACACCAGGCCATGCACCAGGTCATCTTACCTTCCATGGACATGGAGTATTTCACGCAGGAGATCTTCTCTTCACCCAACGTTCTGGTAGGGTTGACCTTCCCGGCGGAGATTCACAATCACAATGGAGAAGTGTTACTCATGCTAGGGAGATTCTCAAAGGACTACCTAGTGATTGGCGCTTGATTCCAGGCCACAATTACGAATGGATTGATGGGACTGAGCGAAATTGGGTTAGTTTATCTCAAGCATTGGAGCACAATTTAGCACTGAATTCAACGTCTTTGATTCAGTTTGAAGAACTTGATTTTCTACGGTTCAACGATGACCTAGCAAAATGAATTTTATTCCTCCAGTGATGTCGGAGAAATATTCATAGTGGGCGAATATCCGGGGGGATTTATGGGTGACGAAGAACAACTAAGGTATGCCAAGATAAGGTATCCTAATATTGCATTTAAACGCGGAGACAAACCTAAATCATTCTTTTTTAATATTGTTTATTCATTAATTTGGCTTGCCTCAGTTCTTGCTGTTTCAGGAGCAGGATATCTCTATGTGAACCCTTACTGTGGGCTAGGGATAATTCTAGTAATTCCAATGATGAAATCTCTATTGGATGTATTAATGGGGAATTCCGTTCTTGTTGCTGCTGGTGAATCTTTAGAATTCCGAACAACAAAGGCGAAAACCAAGAAAAATGCAGGTATGATGATGGGTATGATGTCAAAATTATCTGCCTTGGATAAGGACTTTATAGACGGGGATGGAAATATAGAGAGCATGATTTCTGAAGTTCTTGAAGACAATGAAGAAAATGAAGAAAAAGCATTTTCAATTGCTATGGCCCTCAATATGGATAAAGACAATGATGGCATGTTATCACCCCAAGAAATGCTGTCTCCAGATAATATGTTATCTAGTTATGATATGGAAGAAGGTCAAGGTGCAATGAAAGAAATTGAGGAATTCGCTGATGAAATCCTCATCTTCCTCAACTCAAACCCAAATACCATTAGCAAAGAAATCATTGAGAAGTTTTCTAACGGTTCATCAAAAGAAGACAAATACGACCCATTTGCTTAGCGTGATTGAAGGTCACGTGCAATTAGCATTAGACTGATTTCACGATAGTGTAGGAGTATAAATGAGTGGGAACTGCACTCTGAATGTTGTCCCTTGTGCAGATGTTGAGTAGTCAACTTTGCCGTGCATTAAATCACAAAGTGCTTTGACGAGTGTAAGACCTAGACCTACACCACGCCTAAGTTGGCCATCCTTGACAAGTGCTTTTGAGTATGGCTCGTATAACCTCATCTCTGCTTCATGAGAAATACCTGGGCCAGTATCTGAGATTTCAAATAGAACATTATCTGCAACAGTACTCACTTTGATGGTAATGTGTCCTTTTTCTGTAAATTTCACCGCGTTATCTAACAATTGTTCGAGGACCTCTTGCAATCTCATGTCATCAATACACATTTTTTCTGGGGCCTGACCTATCTCCATGTGGAACTCAAGTCCTCTACGTGTACACACTTTTCTAGCTGCCTCACTTGACTTTTCAACTAAGGTGTCAATGTCGTGCCATGCTGAGGTAATACGAACAGTTCCAGAGATGATGTTAGAGTAGGTGATAACGGAATCAATCATCATTCGTAGAGAATCTCCAGCATCTAAAATTTCTGTTAAGAATTCTTTTTCTTCAATGTCAAGATTAGGAGAAATGTCAAGCAAATCCGCAAATCCAAGGACACCAGAAAGAGGGGTTCGTAAATCGTGGCTGAAATTAGCAATGAACCCTGCTTGAAGATTGTGCGCCCTTGACAATTCACCATGGGTTAATCGCAATTCCTGAGCAGCACTCTTTGTTTCAGTTAATTGTTCTTCAAGTGCATGTTGCAATCCAATCAATTCGGTAATGTCCTGATAAGAACAGACAACACCAGTTAGCCGCCCATCAATACCGAATAATGGCTCAGCAGCACCGATCAAATAGAGAATTCTACCATTATGGAATTCAATACTGAATTGCCAATCCCGTTGAGATTCCCCTGTTCTTAATGCCTCCAATAGAGGACCTTCATTGGAACTCATAGGAGCGCCGTGCCCATCTCGGAAGGTGTGTTCTTCTTCAAACTCATTAATCCATTCCGGAGATGCAGGTGTGGCTGGCAAATCCGGCAACATTATTTGAGCTGCTCTATTGACATGTACAAGACCACCTTGAGCATCAATTTCTAAGATTGCACTGTGCATTGAAGAAAGAAGAGCGCGCAGCCTTACTTCCATAGTTGCTGGAGCAGGGCGGGTGTCAAATGGGTCCATCTATCCGGCCTCCTAAGCCGTTGGGCACGGATAATAGGCATAGCAATTGTGCTTGAAGGGTTGTCTCAGAGCAAGTCATCAAGGTCTAAGGCATCAGGCAATGCTTCAACCGCTTCTTCTACGCCCCTTTCCTCTTCCTCTTGATGAAGTTGCCAATCAGCCTTCTCCACCCAGCCGAGTTCCTTGGCTTTTTCCAAGTCTCCTTGACCTAGATAATATTCAATCCATTCATCACGTCGAGTATCTTCTTCGTCAAATATTTGTTCTTGTAAGGCAACATTTTGCCGTATCAACTGACCACTACGCTTGGCTGCTTGACGAGCAACCATAGCAACTAGGATGGCCAAGAGGAGAAGAACACCCAAACCACCGAGTAAATATGACCCCAGTTCTTTCAGAGACATTCTGTCTGAACCGCTTGCACCGGTTCCTTCTGCCTCTGTTATTTCACAAACACCGGGAACTTCCCATATATTTGGATCATAGATGCAAATGTCAGCGATGTCAGACCAGCCATCCCCATCAGTATCTTCACAGCCAAATCGGTCTTCCCACGAAGTACCATATTTTGATCTGCAGTCATCTGGTTGGAATGCATCACGAGTTGTATTATCCCCATACCCGTCATTGTCACTGTCTTTATGCTGTGAATGAATGAGTGGGAAATCATCAGGATCGGTACCATTTGGATTGTCACCCCATCCATCACCATCAGTGTCATTCCATTGAGTTAAATCATTAGGGAACGCATCTGCTAGTTCAGCATCAATGATGAAATCCCCGGGCCAATTTGATTCGCGGCTGTCATTCCAACTAGAATTGCCCCAATTATCTCCGTATCCGTCATCATCAGTGTCCTTCCATTGGCTAACTGTGTCTGGGAAATCATCACGGGTATCCGCCCATCCATCGTTGTCAGAGTCAATACAACCGTAGGTATTTCCTTTGTAACTAGTACCAAAAGTGTCTGGGCAATCATCTCTTTGTGCTGCTAGAGCGTCATCTGCATAGCCATCACCGTCACGGTCTGATGATCGCATTGGGTCTTCAGGATAAGCATCCTCATTATCGGCAACACCATCTTGGTCGGTGTCGGGACAGCCACGAGTTGTTTCCCCTTCCATTTTCCCCCACAATGTTGGGCATAAATCTGGTTCATTCGCATTTTCTATATATATGCCAGGCCATGATTGATTTCGGTCTAATACCCATGAAGCATTGTCAAAATTATCACCAAAGTCATCCAAATCAAAGTCATACCATTGGGTAATCTCATCAGGAAACCAATCGCCATTGACCCCCACAGGGTTATCACCATAACCATCTCCATCACGGTCTCCACATTGGGTGTCGTCATCTTTGAAGAGATCTGGATTATTGCCATTGTCGTTATCACCACAGCCATCGCCATCTCGGTCTAACCATTGAGTAGCATCACCAGGGAATGGGTCACCAGCATCCGAATATCCATCCCCATCCGTGTCTTTACAACCGGTGCGGTCAATTGATGAATTTCCATTAAATCCAGGACACGCATCGCCGTTAGTTCCGCTTGCATTATCTCCAAATCCATCTCCATCAGCATCACACCACTGGGTTGGGTCATTAATGAAAGCATCACCTGTTCCTGCCCCTTCTCTACAAGCAGGCCAACTAGCATCAGGGTCTGACCAGCCATCTCCGTCAGTGTCGTAACATGCGAGTCTGTCCCAAATTGAGTCTCCGA
>CAUZFJ010000122.1:0-4838 GCA_963579105.1 Candidatus Thalassarchaeaceae archaeon | reverse complement strand
GTCATCCGCCTTATCGGCGCTCGCGAAGATAGTGATGGGAAACTTGTCGAAGCCGACATTGCATTGCTATGGTCAGATGCTTACTCCGAAAAAATTCAATGTTATACTAACATTATCCGCAATCGTGATGGTGGAACCCACATGTCTGGGCTGCGTGGATCACTGACTCGCACAATCAATACCTATGGTAATTCTAGAGAACTACTCAAGAAAGTAGGGAATCTTTCAGGAGAAGACATTCGAGAAGGTTTGACTGCTGTAGTCAGCATCAAACATCCTGACCCATCTTTTTCTTCACAAGCAAAGGACAAGTTAGTCACAAGTGAAGTACAAGGAATCGTTGAATCTATTGTAAATGAAAAATTAAGTGAGTTTTTGGAAGAGAACCCGGCAACTGGTCGGATGATTATTGACAAAGCAATTCTCTCAAGTAAAGCTAGGGAAGCGGCCCGAAAGGCTAGGGACTTAACTCGTCGCAAAGGCGTATTGGAAGGCGGTGGCTTACCAGGAAAATTAGCTGACTGTCAATCTAGAGACCCTAGCGAGTGTGAGATATTCATAGTTGAAGGTGATTCTGCAGGTGGTTCTGCAAAGACTGGGCGTGACCGCAGAACTCAAGCGATTCTACCATTAAGAGGTAAAATTCTCAATGTTGAAAGACAGCAGAAACACCCAGCTAAAGTATTTCAAAATAATGAAATTCAGACGATGATTAGAGCCTTCGGAGCAGGTGTTGGCAATAAAAATCATGATGATTACGAAGATTTAGGTGATGATCAAACCGATTCAACAGAACTGGATGAAGGCTACTTCAACCCTGAAAAATTACGCTATAGTCGTCTAATCATTATGACTGACGCTGATATTGACGGTGCCCACATTAGGACTTTGATATTGACATTCTTCTGGCGTTACATGAAAGATGCCGTGACCAACGGAAATGTCTACATCGCTCAACCACCATTATACCAAGTTAGCAGAGGAAGAGAGTCTCGCTACGCTTACAGCGATGATGAGAGAGACAAACACATAGCAGAATTAACGGCTGACAAACCAAATGCTAAGATTGGTATTCAGAGATACAAAGGTCTTGGTGAAATGAACCCAGACCAATTGTGGGACACTACAATGGACCCAGAAGAAAGGACGCTCCTCAAAGTCTCAGTTGAAGACGCTTTAGAGGCAGACAATATGTTTGAAATATTGATGGGCGAGGATGTGCCGGCAAGAAGGGCATTTATTGAAAAATATGCAATGGAGGTGACTAACCTTGACATCTGAAGATGAAGTTAGAAAACCCAATATCGGCCGAGTCATTGACCACCAAATCGGTGAGGAAATGAAAGAGAGTTACATCAATTACGCTATGTCAGTAATTATTGGACGTGCCCTTCCGGATGTCCGTGACGGACTAAAACCAGTACACCGTAGAATTCTGTATGGGATGCACGCTGGTGGCCACACCCATGACAAGACGTTTACCAAATCAGCCCGTTCAGTCGGAGAAGTGATGGGTAAATTCCATCCTCATGGGGATTCTTCAATTTACGACACCATGGTTCGCATGGCACAAGATTTCAGTTTGCGATACCCACTTGTTGATGGGCAGGGAAACTTTGGCAGTATTGATGGAGATCCACCTGCTGCTATGAGATATACCGAAAGTCGACTTGACAGGTTAGCGAATAGTCTACTAGCAGATATTGAGAAAAATACGGTTGAATTTCAACCAAATTTTGATGATTCTGAAAGTGAGCCAACTGTATTACCGGCTGGTATGCCAAATTTATTACTCAACGGCAGTGATGGAATTGCAGTTGGTATGGCAACAAAAATCCCCCCACATAATCTCAACGAGATGACTGATGCGATCAAAATGCATATCGGTGTTATTCTAGAAACTGGGCTGGAAAGTAGCAATCCAGACAAGGCCCCGGATATTAGCGTGGCTGAATATATGAAACTGATTAAAGGCCCAGACTTTCCAACGGGTGCAACAATTTACGGAATTGATGGGATTCAAGACATGTATGAAACAGGTCATGGTAAATTCCACGTTCGAAGCGACTGTGTAGTAGAAGAAAATGGAGCCGATAAGAGAATTATTGTTAATGCAATTCCATATCAGGTCAAAAAATCAGAAATGCTAGAGAAGATTGCTAAACTTGTAAGTGGCGAGTACGTCAAAGGTATCAGAGATATTCGTGATGAATCATCTAAAGAAGGTATTCGTGTTGTAATTGAGGTCAAGCAGAATGCCGACCCACATGCGGTTCTTAACCAACTATACAAGTCAAGTCGATTACAGGAATCATATTCAGCCAACATGATGGGAATAATCAACGGCCAACCTGTTCAGTTAACATTGTCAATTATCTTGCACACTTGGGTTCGTCATCGTGAAGGTGTTATTGAGAGAAGAACTCAATTTGAATTAGCCAAGGCAGAAGCGAGAATCCATCTGTTAGAAGGATTGTTGATTGTGGCGCAGCATGGCAGAGATATTACAGATATTATTCGAGATTGTGAAGATTATTCTGAAGTACATTTGCGCTTATCCGACAAATACGATATGAGTGAAATCCAAACCAAGGCTGTCTACGAAATGCCATTAGGGCGATTGACAAAACAGTCGGTCGGTAAATTAGAGAAAGAGCAAGGTGAATTGGCAGTTTCTGTTGAAAGATATAACGAAATCCTTGCAAGTAGAACTGAAATACTCAATATCGTAATGAATGAACTTCAGGAAATCACTGATCGGCATGGTGACTCACGAAGAACCCATATTGACCCAATGCCCCTTTCGATGGACAGAGAAGACCTCATTGAAGAGAAACCAATTGTAATTTCTCTTTCCCAGGAGAATTATCTACGCCATGCACCTATTGAGGCTTTTAGATTACAAAACCGAGCAGGGACTGGACTCAAAGGCGTCACCACAAAAGATGAGGATGTACCTCAAAGTGTTCACGCGTGTTTCTCAAAAGACAGGTTGTTAATCTTCACAGACCAAGGTAGAGTCTACGGATTACGTGCGTGGGAAACACCAGAAACTAGCAGACAAGCAAAGGGCAGACATGTGAAGAACTTGTTAGAAGGATTCCGCGACGAGGAGAATGTTGTTGCGATATTACCTATCAACCGTGATATGCTGGAAAACCATGAAGGAATATATCTCATGTTTGCCACTAAAAATGGTAGAGCAAAACGGACCGCACTTTCCGAGTATGTGAAAATAAACCGAAACGGAAAGTACGCCATCAAGTTGGTAGACGACGACGCCTTAGTTGCAGTAAGGACATTTAGAACTGGAGATGAAGTCGTTTTCATATCAGCAAAAGGCAGGGCGTGCCGATTCTACGGTGATGAGGCTAGAGCACAAGGCAGAGTTTCTCAAGGTGTAAAAGGAATGAGTTTCAAAATTGAAGGCGACAGAGTAGCAGGAATGATTGTCACAGATAATCCTGACACATACATCCTAACTGTGAGCCGCCACGGAATGGGCAAGAGAACCAAGATGGGTACTGCAGACAAAATTCCTGACCTCAATAGTGAGGGGGTTCAAAAAGTTGACAAACACGATGAACCAAAGATGAAAACTGACGGTTATCGACGAACCAAGCGCGGAGCTAAAGGTGTGAAGACGATGCTAATTGATGAGGAGGATGAAATCGTCACAGTGCGGCACATCCCAGATTTAGATGATCAGTTATTCCTTCTTGCAGAGAGTGGAATGATGATTAGAATCAGAGCCTCACAAACCAAAGAAACTACCGGCAGAGTAACTCGCGGTACTCGATTAATGGAACTGAGAGAACGCGATAAAGATGGGAAACGCGGGAAGAAATTTTCAGATAAAATCATCGGTGTAGCCAGATTGCCTGCAGAATTACTAGCAGATGAAGGTGAAGAATCCCTTGATGAGGTCATAGGTTCTGAAGAAGAATGATTCACTATTCCCTCCGTTCTGCTTAAGACGGATTGGCAGGTCGGCAGTCCCGTTGCGACGTTCGCATAGCCTGGCCATCGCGCCGGATTGCTAATCCGGTGGGTTTACCCACGGGAGTTCGAATCTCCCACGTCGCGCCATTATTGCCTACTCAAAGATAGGTTAGATATTCTAAGTTATTTAATCAAATATATCTTCGAGGTCATCCGCCATATCCTCAGCATCCAACATATCTTGTCGCAATTGGTGCTTTCTCTTATCACGTTTAACTCGACGACGAACCCCTCGTGTTTGATTAATGATGATCGGTAACATCACGATGTTAAGAAGAAGAATCGCGAAAGCCATCATTGCACTCGTTCTAAAAACTCCTATACCCCAGTAATCTAGCACTTCACCAAACCATTCCACCCCATATGGTGGGGGTTCCTCTGATGGAGGGAGGGGGATTAAATCGCTATTATGGTCCCAAAATTGATTGCCTACATCAACTGTCTCAATATTACCCTGTAGTGGGGAATAATCAACATTCCCAACATCATCCATAGGCACTAGAATGTAATGGTAAATGTGTCCTTTCTCAATCCCATCACGGAAGCGGTCCTCTTTTTGGTGGAAAGTCCCAACAGTCCCTGGTTCTCCCCAAATATCTGTCTCAATTGGTTCAATCCACGTCAAATCAGAAGGTATTAGGTCAACCCTATACAATTGCCAGGTGATATTATCCTCATCACCGAACTCAGGCCATGTCCAAGAAATATCCACATGATGAATATTCTGGCCTGAACTATTATTGAAAGATACTACGTGGCCCATGTTCTCCACCTGAACATGAGGTGGAGCTGCATCTCCGCACTGCCATTCTACTGAATTCCCATTCCATCCTACT
>CAUZFJ010000121.1:0-4863 GCA_963579105.1 Candidatus Thalassarchaeaceae archaeon | reverse complement strand
CAGAATAATTTTTCACAATAAGTATGATTTTTCATATTCAGAATAATTTTCCTAGTTTTTCGCCACGGCTTGCGGCACGGGTGAAATCTCCTCTGTCTAGGCATGCCTGAATTTCAGTGATTAATTCTTCAGCCAAAGCCGACTTTTCTTCGCTCACATCTGATAGTTTCATGAAATGACGTGCTTGTGAGACCGAAGATTTTGCCTTGGATGCTTTCTTCGCTGATTCTTTGGCTTTGTCTCCTCGCTGTTTTGGTGAATATCCAGTTGCAGAATCAAGGAATTCTGACCAGCGTCGGCGAGAATCCATTGCTTTTTCTCGGCCACCATCAGCCGAAAGGAATTCTTCTAGGTCACCACCTTTCATCTGTTCAACATCAGTTACTAACTGGCCCTTAGCATTGTAATGAGCTGCTACTTTCAACAAGATTCCAAATCTTCCTTCAAAACCGTCGTCACTAGAGGTTTCTACATCGTCAAAATATTTGCCTGCAAGAGCCTCCAGCCCCCCGTCTCCTAATACACTCTTAGCCATCCCGCGCTTAACCTCAAAGGTCTCCATGAACGTGGCCGAGAGGCTCATGTGGTTCAAACTTACTCTCTCTAACCCCCCTCATAATCATCCGTGAAGGATAAATCACCGGTGCCGGTGGGCTTGTTCATGCGCCGGGTCACCTCAGCCCTAGTTTTGCTCCTTCTACTAATCCCAACCGCAATGGCTCAAGAGAGTAAATCGGTTGTCGCGGTATCGACAGAACTTTTCATTGGTGAATCGGATATGGGTATTGATGCCCTAGCAGTTTCACCATCAGGTGACAACGTACTTTTGGTTGGTATACTCGGTTATGCTCATTTTATTGACGCAGGAAGACCATTCACTCAGGTTCAATTGCATGCTAATGATCAAGATGACCTAAATGATGTTGATTGGCATCCTCAAGGCCTCACCGCCTTAATCGCTGGAGATAATGGCACACTCTTGCGTTATACAAGAGATGACCATTCAGTAACTCATGTACTTGGCTCAGCCGGAAATTTGATGGCTCAAAACCTGAATTCTGTAACTTGGGATTCATCAGGTAACTGGGCTTACATTGGAGCCACTAGTGGTGTCATTACTAGATTCCGTGAGGATGGCAACGGTAATACCGAATATTTCCCACTGAATAATAGTAAGAGTTCACCAATTCTAGACATCAGTTGTCTTCACAAGATGCATGCAATGTGTCTAGTAGCAACTGAATCAAATGGTATGGCAGTTATTGACCAACAGCATGAACTTCACTGGCTTCCAGGCAGTGAAGGAACGAGATGGTTCTCAGTAGAATGTCCTCATGCTGAGAGAGATAGGTGTTTTGGAGTTGGTCAAGGGCATTCTGTCGGCATTGTTGAACTAGATTTGAATAATCCCGCAAGTTCATTTGTGTCAGTGAAGAATGTAGAAATTTCTGGAGAGTTCACTGGAATACATGTCCGTGACAAGGACCACTTACTATTCCAAACAGCACCTTTTGGCTGGGTTGACTGGGATATAAAAGGGGGCACTGACGAGATGGGCTTGGCCTATCCCTGGTTGGATAATTCAGATGCAACAGGAGATGATGTAGCACTAAGCGGTGAAACACTCGTGGGTGGGTGGTCAATCAATTCTGAAGAAGGATATGCTGTGACTTCTTACGGACGAGTGGTGTATTATTATCCTCCTCAAAATTCAATTTCAGAAAACTTGGTAGCAGCCCTCGCACCAATGCTCGTAATTATCGCAGTTCCAGGAGTAGTATTAGGGCTGATTTACATGAGTTCACCAGCCTTGCAGAAAAGATACATGGCTTGGTCAAATGGCCGTTTGGCTGCGAAGAGAGAGGCGGCTAAGGCAAAGAAAGGTCAATTGAAAGGCAAAGCGAGAAAGGGTGCTAAAAAGTGAAGCAACAGACTCAATCGGAGCATTGATGAGCCGTTGAAGGCCGCAGATAATCAAGGGTGACAGAGATGGTGTACGAAGCACTTGATTTCTACGATCTTGATTCACAACTTAGTGATGAGGAAATAATGGTCCGCGATATGGTTCGCGACTGGGTTGAAGATGAAGTACTTCCCAAAATTGAAAAGGCTTGCAGTGATGGTGTTTTTCCAGACGAATGGCGTGTAGCACTTGGTGAAATGGGTGTGCTTGGCGCACCGCTTGAAGGCTATGGTTGCCCAGGTCTTTCCTATGTGGCATACGGCGTAATTTGCCGAGAGTTGGAACGTGGTGACTCCGGACTTCGTTCATTTGCGAGTGTACAAGGTTCTCTAGCAATGTATCCGATTTGGGACTTTGGTAGTGAAGAACAGAAGAACAAATACTTGCCGAAAATGGCAACTGGCGAAATCATTGGCTGTTTCGGATTGACTGAGCCAGATTATGGTTCAAATCCAGGTGATATGATTACCAAGGCTGAAGACAAAGGAGACCACTATCTAGTGAATGGTGCTAAAATGTGGATTACAAATGGCACGAATTCAGACTTGGCAGTGGTTTGGGCAAAATTGGATGGGGTTATTCGTGGTTTCATTGTTGAGACCGGTGATGAAGGATACTCCGCTCCAGAGATGAAGGGCAAACACTCGCTGAAGGCTAGTGTGACTAGTGAGTTGGTATTTCAGGATTGCAAAATCCCCAAAGACAGGATTCTTCCAGGTGTGCAAGGATTGAAGGGTCCTTTTTCTTGCTTAAACAATGCTCGTTACGGAATTTCGTGGGGCGCGATTGGGGCGGCTCAAGCTTGCTTTAATTCGGCAAGGGAATATTCACTTTCTCGTATTCAATTTGACCATCCAATTGCTGCTTACCAACTTGTACAGAACAAGTTGGCTTGGATGTTGAGAGAGATTACCAAGGGGCAATTGTTAGCGCTTGAGTTAGGACGAAAGAAGGATGATGGCTCATGGATTCCTGAACATATTTCACTCGCTAAGATGAACAATGTTGACATCGCTCTTGAAATCGCTAGAGAGGCTAGAGATATCCATGGTGCAAATGGAATCTTAGATGAGTATTGCATAATGCGACATATGGCAAATTTAGAATCTGTCAAGACCTACGAAGGCACTCATGATATTCATAATTTGATTATTGGACGTCATATCACAGGCATTCAGAGTTTCACCCGGTCTATTTGAATAAAAAAGAGCAAGAATTTGGTTTTTCGGTGTTTTTTTTCCGATTTGCTCTGTAAGAGCACCTGTTTGTTTAGTCTAAATGTTCATAGAGGCATCCTAAGTCGCCCGCATCATGGTAGAAATTGCCGTGTTGCTGAAGCAAGTACCCGACACCAACGCCAAGATCGTTGTAGTCAATGGTCGTGTAGATGAATCTGCAATTGCAAGTTGGGTAACCAGCCCGTACGATGAGTATGCTTTCGAGGCTGCATTGCAACACATAGAAGCGGCTGGTGGTTCAATCACTGCCATTACTTTGGGTCCAGCAAGAGCAGACAAGGTCCTGAAAGATGCAGCAGCACTTGGTGTCACCAAGTTGGTGCGGATTTGGCAAGATGACTGGCAAGATTTGGATTCCAATCAGGTACAGGCTGCGCTCGCAAACGCGGTCACAGCGGCCGGCGCAGATTTGGTCTACTGCGGCAAGCAATCAGCAGACCGCAATCAGGGTTCTACAGGACCAGGAATTGCAGAAATTCTTGGTGCGGCTTGTGTTTCAGAAGTGAGTGAGTCCGATTCAGCAGGCTCCTACCTAAGGCCAACTGCAAGTGGTAGTGAGAGAGTGACTGTGTCCTCTCCAGCAGTGGTGACTTTCACAAAAACTCAGAATGAGTTGCGCCGTCCTAATGTTCGTGGAATCATGATGGCTAAGCGGGCTCAAATTGAGGTTGTAGGTGGCGATGTTAGCGCATCACAAGTTAATTTCAACGGACATTCATCCCCTGCTCAAAAACCACCGGGGAAAACCTACGAAGGCTCAGAAAGTGTGCCCGAAGTGGTCGGATTATTACGTGACGAGGCGAAGGTGCTGTAGGAGGGGTAGAGATGGACATTACAATCATTGCAGAAACTCAAGGAGACAATTTACATCCGGTGACCAACCAATTAGTTGGGGCGGCCACATCCTTAGGTGCATCACCTACTGTCCTATGTGCTGGGGGAGCCGGCGCAGATGCAGCGGCAGGAATTGCTGGCGTTGGAAAAGTTCTCTCAGTTGTGGGGGATTGTTTCTCAACATTTGATGGCGGTGCTTGGGCTGCAGCATTTGATGCTGCGTCTGGGACTGGTGTCATCATTGGAGCGGCTAGCGCCCAAGGTAGAGACGTGGCTGCAAGAATCGCAGCCCGCCGTGGTATTCCTGTGGTGCAGGATGTTGTGGCAATTTCACAAGGGCTGACAATGACTCATCCGATTTATTCTGGTAAAGCGATGCAAGAAGTCACCGTTGGTGGCGATTGTGTAGTCACACTTCGCTCAAACACATTCCCTCCAGCTGGGGACGGTGGCAATGCAGAATCTGCTACTGTGCAGCAAAGTGGTGATGTGAAAATTGCTGTTCAAGAAGCAATAGCAAAGGCTAGCGCAAGACTCGATGTTTCCGACGCAGACATCATTATCTCAGGAGGTCGAGGAATGGGTAGTCCAGATAATTTTGAGCATTTGTATGCACTTTCAGATAAGTTAGGAGCAGCGGTCGGTGCTAGCCGAGCCGCTGTAGATACATGGGATGAAATCCCTCACTCTATGCAGGTTGGCCAAACTGGAAAGACAGTTAATCCAAGCCTATACATTGCGGTTGGTATTTCAGGTGCGATTCAACATTTGGCAGGAATGCGTACTAGCAAGTACATTGTTGCAATCAATAAAGACCCAGAAGCACCA
>CAUZFJ010000120.1:0-4863 GCA_963579105.1 Candidatus Thalassarchaeaceae archaeon | reverse complement strand
CGATTTACAAAAAGAGGGCGAGCGTTGCGGATTGATGCCAGTGTATGCAATGAGACTCAAAGGTGTTCGTGGGGATTCATGGCGGATTTTCAAAGTTGAAACTACTAACTTGACGGGTTCGGTTTCGGTTCTGGCTCGTCGTCTACCCGCACTTCCCCTGACAAGAAATGGAACGCCTCACTTGAACTGGGATGAAGGCTTGCCACTTCACAAATTTTTATCGTTATTATGCCGTGATTCTGAAAGTTATAACCAAACCGCTGAAACTCTTCGCTCCAAAGCAAATATTTGGACTGAAAAGGCCAAGAAGTTGAAGATGGAAGACGCTCAGAAAGTGATTCTTGAACAGCGTGAGCCAGAAGAATGGGTCAAGAAATTCAGGCTGTAAACTTAGTCTGAAGATTACATCTTACTATGAAGTTCTGATTGGACATCATCAATTTCAGTTTCCTGTCGTTCAATCTCAGTGGTCAACCGCTTTAGCGATGCTTGGGTTATCAACCGCTTGATTGCTTCGACTTCACGCTTCAAATCAGATAACCTTCGCTCAACACTGTGCGCATCCTCGAAGTCTGATTCTGCTTCAGTCATCATCCCTTCTCAAGCAGTACTCACCTATGAGTGCTGTGCATCGCACCCAACGAGCAGGTTCAAAGAGGGTAAAGCAGAGCAAGCCATGTGCAAACAGAGGAGGCCCCATCTCGCTATCGCGACCTCATCTTCATTGTAATAGCCAGTATCATTGCTATCCAGATTCATTGGTCGGTTCTAGGAATTGTCATCTGGTACATAATACTCAAGCGACTTGAGGCAAATGGAATTCTTGACAGGTGGGATGCCACTAGAGTTCTAGGCGTCATCCTAATGGTACGCACAAACCGAGGGCAGAAAGCTTTGGACATCATTTCCAAACCACGTAAAGCATGGAGAATTTTTGGAGAGATTGGCCTTTGGACTTGCCGATTCATCAGCGCAATTGTGCTGATTGTCTTCGTTTTCTCTTTCATTGTCACATTAATGTATCCAACTGAACTTGAACCTGCTTCACCATCTGAAATTATCTTAATCCCAGGTGTTTCACCAACTATCCCACTAGTTTGGGGATTGGTTGGCTTGATAGTAGCCTTAGTCATACACGAATATGGGCACGGGATTTTGACCCGTGCCCACGGAATGAGAGTTCGCAGTTTTGGATTACTAATTCTCGGATTGATTCCGATAGGCGCCTTCGCAGAGCCAGAAGGGCGGGAAATATTACGAGCGCCTCGTCGCGAACGACAGCGAGTGTTTGCCGCCGGACCAGCAATAAATATCTACTTCGCATTCCTATGTTTTATCGCGTTGGCAATGCTTGCCAACACCCTTTCTCCGGCAATCAATGGTGTTCACGCTGAAGGCATTATCGAGCAACAACCAGCCTCTGAAGCGGGCTTACAACCGTGGGAAGTCATAACCCACGCAAATGGTTCTGAAATAACTGATAGAGATGATTTAACCTCTTTCCTTGACTCACACAAAGCCGGGGATAATATCACGCTCACCGTCCTTACTGTTGCAGATAGTGAAGGTGAGCGACAGCAACGCGACATCAACCTAACACTTGCTGACCAATATCAATACCAACTTGATTTAGGCACAGACCCTCAGATTCTCGCTGCTTATGGCATAGAAGAAGGAGATGCGTTCCTGGGAGTTATGGGCCTAGCCTCAAATGATGCTGGAGCGGAAAAACTAGCAGGGCCCCTGTCATCAAGTGCTTCAAAAAAACCCCTCTCACTGCTTGTAGGATTAGCAATTCAGCCCGGCTCAATCATCTTCAATCCAATTGACAACAAAGGTGAAATTATGCACGAACAGGAATTACAATTACTCACTAGTGATTCTTTCCTCGGATTTGAGGGGACCATGATTTTGCTTCACCTATTGTTTTGGATAACTTGGATGAATGTATTACTTGGCTTCGCAAATTTGATTCCTATTCTACCATTTGATGGCGGCCATCTATTACGGGACAGATTGCACGATTACTTTGCATTCTTCTCTAAGTTCTTCCCAAATTCACATCCAATTAATGTGCGCAATGCAGCCCACAAAATTTCTAGCATGTCAAGTCTAATTCTTATGGGAATGTTAGTTCTCATCATCGTCTTACCTATGATAATCTAAATGAATTAAGAGTCACTCTTCTTCTTCATTTTTGGCTTGCTCCTCATTCGCCTGAGCTATTTCAGGAGCGCCAATCAACAACCTTTCAGTAGCCTGCTCAACAACAAATGTGCCCAAAAGAAGGATGACCGCGGTTGCCCCCAGCATCCTCCAACTATGGCTTGTAACTTGTTCCGAATTTGATGAAGCCGCTAGTTTGATTGTACCCAGCCAAGGAAGTTCAGCGCCTGCCACACCAACTATCCAGTCTGAACGCACCGCACTTACACGGTCACCATTCTCATCGGTGAGCCCACCTGCTAGAGAATATGCCTGAGACCCTTGGTCTACATCACACCTATTATTATCCCCTAAAGTAAGATATCCTGCGTGTCCAGGGTCCCATTGCTGAACCATCAAACCATGTATATTTCCCGGACATTCAACATTGTCAAATGACCAATTTATTGAGGCTTGATTTAGCACTGTAGTACCAGGTGCATCCCAAGTGAGAACACAAGTTCCTGCCAGACCGTCTGCATCAATTGATATTGGGTCCCAACTACCCTCTGAGCAAAGTTGGCGTGTACGGTCAGTTGGAGTTACAGTATCATTGGCTACTGCTTCAAGGATTGCTCTGTGAATTACTGGAGTGTCCATACCACCATTTTTCTTGTAGATGATGACATCTCCAAATGTACCATGTGATTCCCATCCTTCCCAGTCACCACCCTCCTCCATAGCTTCTGCCATGCTGACAATCTTGGTTCGGCGCGACGTTGACATAACTAGAACTAGGTCACCAGGATCAATCGCCCCAACTTCCCCTTCGCTGTCATGCATCATTGATGATGACTCAACAACTACCATTGGTGGCACAGAGCCAGTGGTCGCCCACAAGCCAATTACTAGAAGTGAAATTAATCCGATGGCCAGTAGCGCCTCGCGTATCCAGCCTAGAGGAGTGGCCATCTATTTCCGCCTCATTCATTCTTCTTCTTGAATTGAATCACTCTCTGATTCATCCTCATCAGTGAATGCTGGTCCAGTCATGAACAGAAGAACTGCAAATATAACAATCACAAGACCGCCAACTAAATCGAAGTGTGGGGCCCAAGTTGCATTATATTCTCCACCCTTAATGATGGAGGTGAAGTCAACTGTCATATTACGTGGGCTAGTTATCGTTTCACGCGCTAATCCTATCAATGCATTATACACAAATAACATTAATCCGGTTAATGAACTGAAGATTATCAACTTGTTAATACCGGGGTCTTTGAGGATGTCAGTATCAGGGAATCTCTGTGCTAAACGAGAGTACTTTGTATTCAACCATGCACCAAAAAAATCGTTACCTTCGTTGTCTGGTAATACCATGCCATCGGGCATCTCTCGACGTAATCCTAATTCCACTCTTTTAGCCTCAATTCTTGCTGGCCAGGCGCCAGCGAGTAATTGCGCCCCCTCATCCAATTCTTTCTTGTAATTCTGTAACTCAGCGCGTGAGTCTGTTTCTAGCATATCAACCATATCATTTCGTATTCCAAGATAATGGAAAAATTCAGGAATTACAAACAATAAGAGCACGAAAGCAAGTAACACACCAACCCATGTTGCAGCGGTCAAATCCGCCCAACTATTGGCTTCCTGTTGTGCGTTTGAGGAAAATATTGTGAAGAATGCTATGGCCCAAATAATCAATGCAAAAGTGAGAACTGTCAGCATGCCCAAAACTACCAAATGGCGGTCTCTTTGTCCCTCCCAAAACTCCTCAAAATATTTTTTCAAACTCCGCTTTGATGTCTTCCGCTGCTTACCTGCCGCCATCTCAATCCCATCCGCTCCAAAGGCTACTGACTGATACAGTTTCGGTGTAGAGGGTTGTGTGCTAAGTACAAAGGATTGAAATGATATCCCCAACGGTCCCCTAGGGACCGCCTATGTTTGGATGTAAGAATCAAATCAAAATCTCATCGTTTTTCCTAGTTGGAATAATGTTATTATCCACCACATTACCATTTGCATTTGCAGCAACCACTGAAACTCAATTTGCTGATGGTACTACTAGTTTTTCCCACACTTTTACCGGCCAAGGTAATGGTGGAACCGCAGGAGTGAATATGCCATATGGGGCTGAAGTGACATCAGCAAGTTTCTCTATCACTGGAAAGCCTTCAACAATTACTTGGGCAAATGCAACTACAAATACAGACTTTGGTGGCCCTTCAACAACGGATGGACCAATGAATGTCCCATACTTTTCCTACGATTATCGGTCCTCAATTGATGTTGGTAACGATCAAACATCCCTTAGAGAAATGCAAAGCGAAGCCAGTTGGACTTTAACAAGAACCAACGATATTTCTAGTGCACCAAATGCAATTCACAACACAACAGGTGGGGCTATTGGCTTTGCTGATTCTGATTTAGTTGGTGCAACTACAATGGGATATTCGGCTTATTCCGGAGGAGCTTGGAATTATGCTGGACCCATCGCTTTTCAAGGAAGTAAAACTTTTGTCGCTCAATGGGCTACTAACAATCTTTACCAAGCACCAACGATTAGAAGTTACAACAGTAGCACTGGTGCCTTAATTGGTTCAGTTAGTCTTTCGTTTAACAGTTGTACAACATCTACTATGAGTTACCTATCAGATATTACCAGCGATGGAAATGGTACTATTTGGACAACCAGTTGGAATTACAACTACATCG
>CAUZFJ010000119.1:0-4868 GCA_963579105.1 Candidatus Thalassarchaeaceae archaeon | reverse complement strand
TCACAATCAAAATCTAAATCAAAACCCAAAACACCCTCAAAAACTAAAATCAAGGTTGAATCAAAGCAAAAAGCCAATTCAGTAAAGGATTCAAAGCCTGAGGCCAAAAAAGTAACCACGGTAGCGAAAACACCCTCAAAAAAATCAAAATCTAAATCAAAAACTAAAACCAAGGCCGAATCAAAGCCAAAAGTGGCTAAGGCGCAAAAGACAACGCTCAAAGTTAGTAATCAAATTCCTAAAGAGCGCCGCGCTACTATTGCGAAATCACTATCCAAGGCAAAGAGAAGAAAACGCAGAGATTGGGACCGCGCTGAAGGTGCAAAACAGCATCGTATCACAAATAAGAGGGTAAAACCCAATTCGATTCGGCGAATCTCAATGCCACTTCTTGATGTTAATCTCGGTGAGAGTTGGGATACTCCCATCACAGTCATTCATGGAGCCCGTCCAGGGCCAGTGGTGACAATCACAGGGGCAATTCACGGGGATGAATTAGTTGGTCCACTTGCTTGTAGTATGCTATGCCAAGAGTCAATGACCGGGATAGGTCGTGCTCTAGACCCATCTGCTATGGCTGGTACAATTCGCATTGTTCCGGTTCTAAACCCTCCTGGATATAGGAGACATAATCGATATTTCCCAGATGGGCGCGACCTTAATCGTCAATTTCCCGGAACAGTTGAGGGTAACACCACCAGCCGAGTTGCTGACAAAATTTGGGAAAACCTCATCATTTCAACTGATTACTTACTTGACTTACACTCTGCGGCCAGGGGTAGGACAAATTTGCCACAAGTAAGAGCAAATCTCGCTCATCCTGAGAGTAATAGGGTGGCTAGGGCATTTGGTGTTGAAGTTGTACTTGATTCAAAGGGGCCACGAGGGACGCTAAGAAGAAATGCCACAGAGGAAGGTATTGGGGCCATCACCTACGAAGGTGGAGGTGCTACTATGACCGATCACGAAGCAGTGAAGGTGGCAGTGTATGGCGTTCTCAACGTGCTACGCTCATTGAAGGTAATCCCTGGCTATCCGAATCGACCGCGTTTCCGCTTGCTAGCTTCTGGCTCAACTTGGATTCGCTCAGAAGAAGGTGGACTTGTTGACATGTTTGTACAATCGGGTTCATTTGTTGAAAAAGGAGACATCATTGGTCGAATAGTTGACCCACATAAACCAGGGATGAGTGCAGATATATTGTCTCCGGAACGAGGTCTTCTGATTTGTTCTGCAACAAATCCGTTCGTGACTGCTGGGACTCCAGTGGGTCATTTACTGCCGATTTCTAGAGGTGTGAAATTAGTCAAAAGTCAACTTGATGAGAAAAATCGTCTGATAGTTAGTGGCAGTGTTGCTGACCCTCCATGGCGTGAGGAATATGAAGTAGATGAGATATCGATTCAGGGGCAATGGCAAGGTGGAGATGTTGACTCCGAATGGCAAAAAGATTGGCCGCAAGAAAGTCAAGGATTATCCGCAGCGGCTGCCGAAGAAGAGGATTCCGAAGAAGAATTTTGATAATTCTCATTAGTTTTTGAAAGTTCAAGTCTAATATTTTGGTAGTATGTTTTGAATAGTTCCATGTATTTCGCCAATGTGAGGAGAGAACATGGAAGAGGTTGGTTGGACTCCTGCAGAAGAGTCAATATTAGAATCTGAGGTTGAAAGTAAGTTAGCCGAGATGATTGAGGATGACTCACTGGAAAACCTCCGTAAAAAATCAGATTCAACCCAAATAACAGAGGACATCGCCAAGGCAACTAGAGCCGCTAAAGGTGACCGTCGATTAGATACCACTCCTGCTGAACATGAGCATGCTAAGCAGTTAACTGAAGTTGTCAGTTGGGTTCTTGTTGGAATTACAGTGGTCGTGGTGCTTGGTGCAGCTGCTTTCTCAATCTTTTTCGGCACCTCAATATTTTGAGAATTTATCACCGAAGTAATATCGGCCTTGGTCTCGGTCTTGGTCGTCCTTTTGGTGGTTTTTTCCGAGTTACCATCATGAATACTATGAGAAGAACGAGGACAGCCCCCAATCCGATAACAATTTCATTTGAAATGGTTGAGTCACCTAAACCAAGTTCACCAGATTCGTTGTTTGTGGCGCCATCAGTGTTGCCATCACCATTGATTCCATCATCAATCGGCTTTTCAACAGGCGGGTTCCAGACCTCGAAGAACAAAGGCCAACTACGCTCTACCACCTCTTCCCCATCACCCAGAGTGAAGGTTACGACCCAAGGTCCGACAGTCTCGTTGTGTCTAGGACAGAGCACTTGCTCAATAGCCGAGTATCCAAGTGGTTCTGAACAGTCGATTGAATCGGTGCTGTAAACTAGGCCCTCATTACCAGAATCAATGATGTATTCACCAATGATTGATGTTTGTGAACCATCGGGCCATGTCAGAGTCCAGTTCACTACTGAGTTGTTCAACAAGTCGGGAATGGTGAAAGACACGTTTTCAACCCAGACCAGCATTATAAATTTCTGATAGGAACTGTTCAAGATTGAACTTGAGTTATTGAGCGGGGTTGGTTGAACATACCACTGGAGATGAGCAGAGCGGTTCACATCGTTATCGATGTCACCATCACAATCATCATCAATCCAATTCCATGTTTCATTTGTATTTGGTGAGCGTGAGGAGTCATTATCGTCACAATCGTCGAACCAGCGGAATCCATCCTCATCTTCGTCTAAGTCAGGCCATAGTGGGTCAGTGTGTGTGACCAGCAGTTCATCCCCATCAAACAACCCATCTCGGTCGGTGTCATTGTGGAAGGGGTCTGTGCCAATCAGTTTGAATTCGTCCAAGTCAAACAGTCCATCTCCATCGCTGTCTTGGCCATAGAAGTCCTCGTCAATATCATCATCACAATCGTTGTCAATACCGTCTAGGAGTTCGGGGTTACCTGGGAAGAGTGAGGGATTGGTGTCGTTACAGTCAGCGAACCAGTACCAGCCATCTTGGTCTGTATCATTGTCAAAAAATAGTGGGTCACTGCTCCAATTTAGCACTTCGTCACCGTCAGAAAGCCCATCTCCATCGGTGTCCCAATGCCAATAACCGGTATTGTAAAAGTGGTATTCAGCCCAGTCGCTCAGGCCGTCACTATCAAAGTCAGATTGGTTGAATCCTTCATCAATTTCTTCGTCGCAATCGTTATCCCGGTTGTCCAATTCTTCGGGGGCTCCGGGAAAAACCCACCAGTCAGATTCATCACAATCCTCAAACCAATACCAGCCGTCAGAATCGCTGTCATTATCGTAGAATAATGGGTCTGAAAAAGAGGTGTAAACTTCGTATCCGTCTAGCATTCCATCACCATCAGTGTCATTGTTAAGAGGGTCAGTTCCATTGACAAAAACCTCCACGCCGTCGAGTAGACCATCACCATCACTGTCCGGGTTGAGTGGGTCGGTTCCGTAGGTCAAAACTTCCAAGCCATCGTTGAGGAAGTCATCATCTGTATCGTTGTCAAATGGGTCGGTGCTGTAATTGTCGGTTTCAGCATCATCAAGGAGGCCATCCAAATCGCTGTCGCGGCTCAGTTCTGTGCCGTGGATGATTAATTCCCAATCGTCGAAGGTGCCAGAAGTGCCACTATCCTTGTCTTCAACGCTAATAGTCCAATTCCCGACACTTCCTTCATCCCAAAAGTGGACTGAAGAAAACATCCAGTTGTTGTAGTCGTTACCGTTGTCATTGTGCTCAGTGGCTAGGTATGATTCTGTACCGCTCGGTGAAGTCAATATGATTTCAAGGTCGCCTCGGTTGTTGTGGTCAATATCAACAATCACGTCAACGGATTCAAGCAATAAATCTTGACTCATTGTGATGGTATCTGTTGTCGCGGTACCGGTTGCATCAGGAATTGAAGCGCCTAAAATCTGCATTCCGCTCGTGTAGTTGCTCTCATTTCCGACATTTGTCCAGTTTTTTGCTAGAGCGACAGCGGCTCCAGCGTCTATCACTCCATATCCGTATTTGTGGCTGACATCGTGTCCCGCTCCATTGATGTTCCATGACCCATCTGACGCATCGTTGACGCGCGCTGAGTTGACTAACACATGTTGAACATCTCTCCAAGTGAGGTTAGAGTTCGCCTCCAACATGAGTGCAATTACGCCTGAGACAAGAGGGGTTGCAGAGGATGTGCCACCGAAATTATCGTTGTAGTCGTTGTTAGTGTAGCCGCCTGAACCTTCAATGTCGGTTGTTGTGATTCCTTCACCATCCCCATCTGAAGGGGCGGCAACTAGGATGTTATCGCCTGGTTCAGAATACCATGCGTTGTCTCCGTAATGAGTGGTTGCGGCCACGGCGATAGTGAAGCGGCTATTGGCATAGCCGTCATAATTTGAGTCATCGTCATTTGCAAGGCCATTTCCGGCCGCCCATGTGATGATGTTGCCTAGGCCTGAGCGGCCTTGGTAAGCATCGGATTCAAATCCAGCCAACATCAATGGGCCAGGTGCTTCCAATGTGTAGCCATTATCACTTGGGCCCCATGAATTTGAATAGATGTCAATTGATTGAGAAAGATGAGTAATGGCGTTTGCTTCTTTTGAGTCAGATAGTGAGCAGGAAATCAATTGCAAACCAGCAAGACCGGCTTGGGGCGCCGCTCCTGAAACTCCAATGCTGTTGTTGCCAACTGCAGCAGCGACACCAGCCGCAGATGTACCGTGACCATCCCAGTTTGATGGGCTTGGGTCACCATCATTTCCGCAATAATCGTAGTCAAGAGCACTCTGATAATAATCATCCAAATCTGGATGGTCCCAATCAAGCCCGTCATCAACAATTCCGATAACTACGCCCGCACCGGTGTAATTATCCCACACACTAGTGATGTTGAC
>CAUZFJ010000118.1:0-4877 GCA_963579105.1 Candidatus Thalassarchaeaceae archaeon | reverse complement strand
ATCCTTCAACCCGGAGGAATCATGCTTGGTCCGGAGCCCCTGGTGTTGCTAGTATTTATTGTCTCTTTTGTACTAATTCTTTCTGAGAAATTACACCGCACAATTGCAGCATGGTTCGGGTGCGTTTGCATGCTATTTTTGGGTTTGACGATGAGTGTTTTCAAGAAGTGTGAAACCGTTTCAAGCGAGGATGGAGGGAACATTTTTGCAAGATTCGGAGGCGGGGGTACCGTTGAAATCTGTCACGAATCACTTGAGGGCATGATGTTACATTGGATTCATTTCGATGTTATCGGTCTATTGTTGGGCATGATGATTTTTGCAGCCCTGCTTGAAGTCTCAGGATTCTTTGAGTATGTGTCCGTGAAGGCCGCTAAAATGTCGGGTGGAGATCCATGGAAGTTGGTCGTCTATCTAGGTACATTCACTACCCTAATTTCCCTGGTAATCGACAATGTGACTGCGATTATTATCATAGCCCCTGTCACACTTAGAATATGTCAAAAATTGGAGATTAATCCAGTTCCTCCATTACTTGCCGAAGCCATACTTTCGGACACGGGAGGCGTGGCATCCATGGTAGGGGACCCTCCAAATGTCATGATTGCCAGCCAAGCCAGCGGCATGGATGAACTGGCCTCTCTGTTTGGATTCAATGGCTTCCTGCTTCGATTGGGTGTTCTGACATTATTTGCTTGGGTTATAACCTTGGGATACCTTCGTTATTATTACAGGGATTGGCGTGAATCTAAGCCAGCCAACGTTGAAGCAATTTTGGAGGAAGATGAATGGGATTGCATCGAACATCCATTGTTGATGAAGACAACACTATGTATTCTAGGTGCTACAGTTGTCATGTTCTCGGCAACTGAATTTTTGCACCTAAACATTGGGATTCACGCGTTGGCTCTTGCTGGTGCAGGTATTGCGTTGGTTGCGGCAAAGCCCGAAGACAATGAAGTACTGCGCCACGGATTGATACACTCTGTGAATGAGAAGGTTGAATGGCACGCCCTACTTTTCTTTGCTGGGTTGTTTATTTTGGTTGGGGCGATGGGAAATGTCGGATATCTCAAACTTCTTGCTGATTGGATTTTCGATAATTTCGGTTCCAACCATGTGATGCTTGCAGTTGCAATCATTTGGGTCTCAGCAATCGCAAGTGCCTTTGTCGACAACATACCCTTCACAGCTGCGATGATTCCCGTGATTGTGTCCATCGGTGTAGCCGATCCCACTGTCGACATGGCTCCACTATTCTGGGCACTAGCAATGGGTGCTGGATTCGGTGGAAATGCAACACCAATCGGTTCCAGTGCCAATGTCATGGCAGTCTCAATTAGTGAGCGCGGCCCGAACCCAATAACGACGAAGGAATGGATGAGAGTTGGATTCCCTGTGATGTTCATCACTTGCATGGTAGCCACTGTATTCATGATTATTTTCCACGGGATACTTTACAGTTCTTAGATGAAAAGACGTGCCCAGTTTGGGCAAATATTTTCATTTTCATCTGCGCTAATTGCGTGGGCAGCATAACGGTAGCATCAAAGAGGAGCACGCACCCACACAGCATGATGCAGGAGTGCGACGCCTGCGGGCTGATTTTTGGTGGCAATGATATTTGTCCTTCTTGTGGTAGCAGAATATCACATCTTGCTGAAGTCTCAGATACTGATGGTAAAATAGTCCCGAATGGCGAACTTCCAGGGCTTAACCGATTGGTTAGCTCGATGGATGGTATTGAAAAAATAGATATGGGGGCGACTAATTCACTTCCACGTACTTCCTTACCATTTTCAATTGGGGGGTCTACAGGTGGGCAAACCTCCCTCCCTTTTGGGGTTGGTAGTCCGAGTAGAGGTGAGGAGGAAATTGATGATTCAAACGATGCCCCTGCTCCAACACCTATTGAAAAACAACCCGAAGAATCTTCTAATGAAATAGTTCAACAAGTTGAAACATCTGAGGTGCAAATTCAAACAGCCGCTGAACAAGACGAAACATCTGTTGAGCAAATACAGGTAGTCAAATTGGCCCAGCCAGAACAAGAAGTGATGTTGGTTGCTAGAATATTATCTGATGTTGATGATGATTTAGAACATGATACTACGATTGTAGATGAAGAACCTGAAATTAAGATTTTTGAAGGCAGTTCTTCACCAAATGAAACCATGAATTATTCTACCACTGATGGCACTGTAGAAGGTGTTGACCAAGATGTAATTCTGCATGAGGAAGATATAGTCTACCACGACTTTGGTGATGAGTTACAAGTTAGTGAAGTCTATGTTGATTATGACAGCTTTGTAGATCCTGCTACAACCTCTGTTTCATTTGACCCAACGGTGATGGAAGGGACCGAACCGGAATTAATGCCGGCTCGGGCACTAGCAGTCACAGGCTTGGGGGATTCCGGTTTACAGGAGCAGGCGCATATTGGATTCGCCGCTTTGGCCCAATCAAATTGGCAAGAGGCAGCAGATTGTTTCAGAAAAATCTGCGAATCACAACCAACAAATGCGGCTGCCCTCAATAATTTTGGTCTCTCATTACTGCAACAAGCATTGTTAGTTCAAGAAGAGAGACCTAGCCAACATCCAGCAGATGAACCACATTTTGAAGCATCTGTATTGGCGTTGAGACAAGCAGCAAAAGCATCACAAAATGATGTTTCGGTAATTTGTAACCTTGCAACTGCTCTCAGTTCTTGCCATCGACACGAAACTGCACTCAAGTTCTACGATGTTGCGCTATCACTAGATTCGGAAGATGTCTCTGCAATAAACGGCAAGGCAGTTTCAATGATAGGAATCCGTGAATTCGACGAAGCCACAGAATTGCTCCGACAAGCATCTGGCCTAGCACCGGATAACGAGTTAATTTCGGGCAACCTTCACCGCATCTCTCCAATGGGTTGAAGCAACCTTAATTTATTCCTTGAAATCGCACTCTATCCCTCATTTAGCCGCATCGTAAAAAAGGCGTCTGATTCGGTGCATTCATAAAGGGGGGGTAAGTCGGCGAGATGCTTACAATGCACCTTGTGATGTGCACATTACAAGGGAAGTAGATTGAGGACGCCTCGCCCTGTGGGGAAACGAGGTGTTCTGTGAAATCAAGATAGATAGATTCCTGGACACCAGAGGACTCACACAGGAAAGTGTGGAGTAAGAGAATAAAAAGCAAATTGATGCTACAACCTGACTGGGGGATGGCTCGGCTCGAGAGCTGATGAAGGTCGTGACAAGCTGCGATAAGCTACGGGGAGGCGCATGAATGCCTTGGATCCGTAGATGGCCGAATAGGACCTCCTGGCTTTACGAAGTCATTCCCGTATTAATTTACTGGAAAGGGAACCGCCCGAATTGAAGCATCTTAGTAGGGCGAGGAACAGAAATCAAACGAGATTCCGTTAGTAGTGGCGAATGAACACGGAATAGAACAAACCGAATCCGCTTGGGAAACCTTGTGGAGATGTGGGGTATGGATCACCTATCGTCTAAATTCACGAAGCAGAAGTCGATCTGGAACGACGTACCATAGAGGGTGAAAGTCCCGTATGTGTAGTGAACATGACCAAGTGGTGAATCCTGAGTAGCGTGCGTTGGATATCGCGCGTGAATATGGGAGGCATAAACTTCCAATTCTAAATACAACTCGAGACCGATAGTAGACCAGTAGTGTGAACGAAAGTTGAAAAGTATCCTGAGAGGGATGTGAAAAGAACCTGAAACCAGTTAGGGACAGACTGAATAGGCGTGAAAGCGAAGATATGAGCAGCGTCTATTCGTGCGTTTCGAATAATGCCCCTGGGAGTCTTGATCATTGGCGAGGTTAAGCAGTTGATCTGCGAAGCCGTAGGGAAACCGACAAGTCCGCAGCCCGTAAGGGTGAGGGACGAGATGTGCTCGTCTGAAGTCAATGGTGGAGGACCTGAAGCCTATCGATCTATGCCTGGCCAGATTGAAGCCCGATGAAAGTTGGGTGGAGGATCGAACCGTTGCTGATGTGCAAATCGCTCGGACGAGTTGGGTATAGGGGTGAAAGTCCAATCGAGATGGGCAATAGCAGGTTCCGCGCGAGACTACTCGTAGGTAGACCTCTGTGGAGATAGATTGTGCTGTAGAGCACTGATTGGGTATTTAGGGGGAGCGATCCCTCGGTATGCTGTCAAACTCCGAAGGTGCAATCATTGTAGAAACAGGGAGTGAGTCGCGGTGGGTAAGCTACCGTGACGAAAGGAGAACAGTCCAGCCTAGCGTTAAGGTCCCAAAGTACTAACTAAGTGTCAAAGACAAACCGTGTCCGTGGTCGAAAACAACCAGAAGGTGGGCTTAGAAGCAGCCATCCTTGAAAGAGTTCGTAACAGATCACTGGTCAAGCTTGCGGGCCGGGAAAAGGGACGGGGCTAAAGTTAGTCACCGATACGCTAGACCAGCGAAAGCTGATGTGGTAGCGCGGCGACATGTTCGGGTAGAAGGTAGGCCTTGAGGTCTACTGGACCGTATATGTATGAGAATCTAGGGAAAAGTAGCAGCAAAGAGTGGTGAGAATCCGCTCCACCGGAGGGGCCAGGGTTCCTCGGCAATGTTCATCAGCCGAGGGTTAGCCGGTCCTAAGGTCATTCTTAACCGAAATGATCGAATAGGGAAATGCGTTAATATTCGTATGCCTCTGTGCAATTATGGTGACAGCTTGGGCTAGTCTTACAGGTCATATGTCAGGCCTGAAGATTGTATAAGGAATTGGAGAACCGTCATGGTGAGAAGATTCCGAAATCAATTGACAATATAAGATGACGCCTAGGCTCCGTGAAAAGCCGCACAGAAGACCGTACCTAGAACTGACACAGGTGCCCCTGGGTGAGTAGCCTA
>CAUZFJ010000117.1:0-4907 GCA_963579105.1 Candidatus Thalassarchaeaceae archaeon | reverse complement strand
TTGTGAATTCTTTCCTAGATGTAGAGGTGACAATACGTAATAGTGGAGACGCTCATGCGCGAAACTTTGATGTTATCTTAACTGATGATGGCTCCCAAGTAGCAATACAAACAATTAGTAAACTTAGTTCAACTGATTCTCTCGCTCTCAATCTTGGATTCCATCCAACTACAGCAGGTTCACACAACCTTGAGGTAATCATTGATCCAAATGACCAAGAAGAGGAATCGCGTGAAGACAACAATGTTGTTTCAACAAGTTTCACTATCAACAACAGGCCTAGTGGAGTAGATCTTGCAATACGCCAAGGTGCTGCAATTACGAAACCATCGGTTTCCAATCCAAACGGAGATGTCACCATAGAAATACGAGTTGAAAACCTAGCTGGAGATGGTTCTTCAGGAGCAACATTCAGTTTAGAAAAATGGAGTAACTTAGGGTGGGAGTCATTGGAGAGTGGGCGTAGTCTAAACATTGTTCCTGGTGCTGGATATGTTGAGGTTCCTTTCACTTTACATGAAGGTACGCTTGACCCTGGACTGGTGAAATTCCGTGCTACTGTTTCCCTTGAAGGTGGCCAAGATTTGAATCCAGATAATAATCAACTTGAGTTCACTTTACTAGTAGACGAAGCACAATTACAAGGGGCAAGAAGTCTAGACCTACCAGATGGCCATGAGGTACTCGGATTCTTCGGGCTTAGGGGAGAAAATCTGATGTTCACAGGTGAGGGTTCCTCGCTTTGGGTACACCGAATTAATTCCCAATATGACCTAATAACTTGCCTAGAATTAGAAAATGATTGGGCAGGTGAATTCACAATAGATAATGGTGAATCAGATAGTGCTTATGTGAGTTGGACTCGTCGATACACCGACCAATTCGGTGTGACTCTTTCAACTCTAACTTTCTCATCTGTTGACCTTTCATGCACTTCTACGGCAAAAATGGATTTGTTGCCCTCTCTGATGTTAGCAGAGGGGACTTATTGGGGAATTGATTTATCAGTAAATGGTGGCGAAGTACTGATTGGTGGCTATCATCGAGATTTATTCACGAGTGGAACTTACGATGATGAAACATCTATTTTCCTTCTTGCAGCAGAATCTCCTCTCGATAGCGAATCTTGGAACTTGACTGAAGATATAGTGTCTGATTTAGAGCCACCAATTAACAGAGAAGGCAGTGTAAAAGTGGCACATGGTGAAGATTGGACTCACATCACCTATCAAGCCAACCGAGACGATGAAACCGGTGTTGAGAGGGTTGGAACCTTCTATGCCCATGGTAGATTAGGAACAGGTAACTGGTCATTCAAAATTGCCGTGGGTGATCAAACCACGATAAGCGAGTTAGCAGTTCTTTCGGATAGCGAAGGTACGGATATAGTAGTGATGGCATGGCGAGAGGGAACAGGCCAAGACGCCACGCTAGTAGTTGTCAGAGCTGACAGCAGTATGCAAACTCAAGATACACTGAATCTGTCAGCGCCAGGAATGGGTATGATTCAGTTCGTTAAAACCAATCGTGGAATTCAAATGTTCCACGATTCAGTTGGTCCCTCAGGGCGCCAAATTTTCTACTCAATTATTGAAGCGAATCAAACCATCATCGGAACCCCATTAGGTGAAGGTGAATTGATGAATGTCGGGCGCTCTGAGACTGCTGGAGAAACACACTTGTTTTACCTCTCGCCAACTCAAGATTGGCGTGCTAGGATGCTTATTGATGATAGTGGGCTAGACAACTCAGATAACGGCATACTTGAGAGAATTAGAATGTGGACTGGTCTAGACGCTAGCACCTTCACATTGGCTGTGAGAATTGTTGGTGTCGCTTTAGCAGTCGGTTGTTTGCTGGTATTCCTAGCCTCTGCGGGTTTAATCACTCACCGCCGTAGACAAGGTCCAAAATTAACAGTTGAGATTGAAGATGACGAAGAGGTCATTGATATTGATGAAGATCTTGTAAGTATAATCGAAGAAGACGAAGTAGACTCTCAAGACATTGATTCTTCAGAGAAGCCTGATTTAGTGGATACTGAAGATTATAATGTTCAAGAATCAATTGAAGCAGATACCAGTAAAACCGATCTAATTGAGAATGAAGATGAGGAAGAGGCTGGCACAACTCGTCGTCGAAAGAGGCGGCAAGAACGGCGTAAATCAGCAGGTCCAAAATTTGAAGAATTACCACTGCCACCTTTACCGTCTGGATTAGAAAGTGAATTACCACCGCCACCTACTCCGATGGAACTAGGAACTCTACCTCCGCCCCCTGGAATTGATGTTGTCTGCGAATGCGGGGCGAACTTCAGAGTCAAAACTATTGAATTGAAGTATGTACAATGTCCTGTATGCTCAGAGCGAATAAATCTGTGAGGTATGTATTATGTGTGGAATTTTTGGATACATTGGAAAGCAGCAAGCGACCAATTTGCTGATAAATGGCCTTCGTCGACTTGAATACCGCGGCTATGACTCCGCCGGAATCGCAATTTCAAATTCTAAAATATCCCATTTAAAATGTATCGGAAGAGTGGCAAATCTAGAGTCAATCTTACCTGAGAACATGAATGGGAATTGCGGAATTGCACATACTCGTTGGGCAACTCACGGTGGAGTTACAATGGAAAATGCACACCCTCACCTATCGGAAGATGGAACCGTTGCAATCATCCACAATGGAATCATTGAAAATTCACGTGCTCTGAGAAATTGGTTAATCGCTGAAGGAGTAACACTCCGATCTGAAACGGATTCTGAGGTTTTAGCCCACTTGATTCAAAGGGCTCGAAGTGATGGATTATCTCCTCTAGAATCAGTACGCCGTGCTTTGAGACAAACACGAGGAACTTGGGGATTGTGCGCTTTGTTTGAGCATGAAGAGATGATAGTCTGTGCTAGAAACGGGTCACCTTTGGTCATAGGGGTGGGGGATGGCGAATCTTTTGTCGCCAGTGATCCACATGCACTAACTCCACATACTCAACGAGTGATTTTTCTCGAAGATGGTGACTTAGCGGTATTAACAGCAGGGGGTGTTCAGACTTCACGTCTTGATGGAGATAGGTCTGATGCAACAGTTACTACAATTGAGGAGAGTTGGGGGGAAGCCGAATTGGGTGATTTCCCTCACTTCATGTTAAAGGAGATTTATGAGCAACCAGAATCCCTTCGTCAATGTATTTCAGGAAGAACCCTTCTATCAGAAGGAAATGGTAAGTTAGGTGGATTAGATTTATCAGCAAAAAAGTTGTTACAGATTTCACATATCCGATTAATTGGTTGCGGCACTGCTCTACACGCTTGTCAAGTTGGTAGATTAGCGATTGAAGAGTTGGCTAGAGTGCCAACTCAATCGCATGTTGCAAGCGAATTCCGCTACAATAATCCAGTAATCGCTCCATCATCGCTTTACCTTGCAGTAAGTCAGTCAGGAGAGACTGCAGACACCCTTTCAGCAGTAAAAGAAATCCAACTAAAGGGTGGTACAGTGATGGGAGTCATCAATGTGGTTGGCTCATCAATTGCTCGTCAATGTGGCCGTGGCGTGTATATCCACTCCGGACCAGAACAAGCAGTTGCGTCTACCAAGGCATTCTCTAACATGGTTGCATCTTTGACAATTTTCAGTTTGCAAATTGGACGTGCTAGAACGCTCTCTAAACGCGAAGGTAAAAAGGTAGTAAAAGCGTTGAATGCAATTCCAAATCAGGTAGAGAAATACCTAGAAGATAGCGGGCCAATCATGGAAGCGGTTGAGGCAGTAAAAGATGCTCCTCATGTGCTCTTCCTTGGGCGAGGTGGGTCTGCCCCAGTGGCTAGAGAAGGCGCTCTGAAATTGATGGAAGTTGCTTACATCCCATGTTTAGCATACCCTGCTGGAGAAATGAAACATGGGCCTATTGCTTTGCTTGAGGAGGGCAGCCCAGTCGTTGTGATATGTCCAAATGACAAGTTTAGGGCCAAGACCCTATCAAATGTGCAGGAGTGTAAGGCGCGGGGTGCGAAGATTATTCTTATTCATGATGAAGGAGATGATGAAGCGGCGATGGAAGCAGATATTGCCATTGCTGTTCCGGCCACTCATAGTGTGATATCACCATTATTGACTGTGGTACCACTACAATTGTTAGCATATCATGTAGCAGTTGAACTTGGTAGAGATGTAGACAAACCCCGCAATCTTGCGAAATCAGTTACTGTAGAGTGAATTAACAATTCACGATGTTTTTTTCCAATGTTCAGTTTACTGTAAACCGACTGTTGTTAGAGTCCCAGCGATATGGTTGGTAACCAAGAACGTGGTTTGTATGTCTCATCTTAACGATGGAGAGTTTCCTCTCCACAGCATCGCCAGTGCGTTCCATTGTGAGATGTATTACACCATCAGATAGGTAATCTTCAATTCCAAATTCGCCATACTGATTCTTTGATTCACCCATCATTTCACAGATGACTATCCCAGTCAATCCCATTCTACGGATTGCTTCAAAGAACCGAAATACTTCATCACGAGGGTTTTCCATTTTGGTAAGTGTAAAGAACGCGCCAAGACTGTCAAAAACAACCACTTCAAAACCGATGCTATCACGGTAGTTAGCTAATTGCTTGATGAGTTGTCCCATCCAATCTACGCTCTCAGACATGCCCTGTGCATCTAGTTGAACTCGAAGATCTGCAAGGTCAATAATCGCGATGCTACTTCGGACACGTGGGTCTTGGACATCCATCCCCATTCCTGCCATGTGAGTACCTAAACTGTCTTTTCCTTGCTCTAAAGTCACATAGATACCTGAGGTTTTTCCTTCCATCACTGCATTGTACAACATAGAGAAACCCAAACTTGATTTCATTGAGCCTGATACTCCAGCAAGAAGCACGATATGGCCTTTAGGGATACCC
>CAUZFJ010000116.1:0-4919 GCA_963579105.1 Candidatus Thalassarchaeaceae archaeon | reverse complement strand
AAAATTTTGAGGTACAAGGACTCTTGCTGGGTGGCAATTAATCCAGCGTAATGTTAACTCACGTAGTTGATTTGATTTGAAAGAATGCTGGCGATGGAGTCCATGCCCTGTTGCTTTACTGAAAATACCTTTCTCAAATCCAGCACTAATTGCCATTCTTGTAATTGCAATCTTTGCAGCTCGGACGACATTTGCAGCGTATAGCCGGCTTGCTTCATCTTCAAACTTAATTCCCAAATTACGTGCTAAATCTCCTTGTGTAACGCCATCTTCTTCTTGTACAATCATTCCTATAATGATGAATTGATCACGTACATGCCTATCCCATCTCCGAAAGTCCCCAGAATGTTCATCTGAACCGGCTGCAAATTTATCTGAAAGTGTTTCAAGCCAAGATCTGTTGGTTCCTTTGAAACGATTGATGTTGAAATTATGGCATGTTGTGAAGTCTAATTTTGTTGTGGTTTGAAATTCGAGGAGACCTTCAAAACGCTCACTTTTCCATTCATCTAAAAGCCAGTATTCTAACCTTCGACTTGCTTTTGGGTCATGACCTGTAGCCCTGTTAACACCTTGGCGGAGTAAATCAGGCGCTACCTGACGAAAAGAGTCAGGGTCCTCCTTAGCCCAAATTGAGAATGCTTCTGTGAGTCTCTGGATTCGCTTTTTTTCAAGCGAATCCTTCTTTGACAACTGTTCGCTACTAGTCATGCAATCACCATTCAGGGTATAAATTGATATCACCCGGCACTATTTGAAAGATAGTGTGTAGTGCACATGAATACTTCATGTTAGTTCTAAAGCGATATTAAGCCATTTCTTTGCGCCATTTCCACAAAATCTCAATTTCTGACTCAATATCAAATGATTCTCCGACTGTTCCAGCCCTCTCAAGCCTTGATTTGATAACTTCAATGAATTCTTCATCAACAGGCTCACCAACTATTCGTTCAGCGAATTGAGCAATACTGATACCCGCTCCAGTAGCAATTGCATGCTCTACGCGGCGTTTCTCCTCTTCGTCTTCAGGGGGTCTTACGAATCGACTCAAACTTCCACCTCCGCAATCCAAGGTGAAACACCCATCTCAACCTGTTGGACTAACTCATCTGTCCAGTGACTCAAAGGCCCACTTTCTGCAAGTGGTTCAGCAGCCGGTTGTTCACTCCATACTGACTCTTTCATCTGGGCACGCCCAAGCACTATGGCTTTGCGAATAATTTTCGCCACACTTGCTACTGCCAATGTTTGGCGGTCTGTCATACTCCAGTATGAATTGCCTCTTGGATGCGTATGTGTCCAAATTTGGAATGGAATTGTTGCACCTTTTGGTGGGTTCAATCCAACTCGTGATATTGTGCCCCAATCAATGTAGCATAACCCTTCAGCATCAACCAACATGCTGACTTCCATGCCAACAGTCTCACTGAGGGAATAGAACCATGGCCAGTGATTATTGATGCCCAAATAGGCCATGGTTTCTCTAACTTCATCACACCAAACATCACGCCTTTCAAGAGCTTCCTCTACCACATCGAGCGGATGTAATACCGGTGCTACCGGTGGTCTTGGCTCAGACATCACTTCTCACCTCCATCTAGATTTTCTGCGGTACGCACTTGACCCTTCTCATTGAACAGGTCCTCTCGTGCTACCTTGCGAAGGTCGGAGAACTCCTCTCTGTCACCTGCATTCTGTAGTGCTTCGAGATGTGTGACAAACTTGGTCACATATGCGAATGTGACATCATCTGATGTCTGCCCTGCACACCAAGCGATTGGATAGGAATTGCGGAGATCGTGACGCAGGGTGTTCATTGACGGTTCGAGTGAGTGGTGTAGGTCGTCAGATAGGATAAGCATCGTCGTTGCAAGAAGATCTGCCGGCCATGACTTCGGTGTAGCATCGTGGCGGCCGTGTATGCAAATGCTTTCCCAATCACCGTCACGAGAGTCGTACCAGTGGATTTCAAAATTCATAAATTTTCGGAAGGGGTGCATCAAAGCACCAATGGTTTTCCTCACAAAGTGCTTCTCATCTGACTCGAAATCAATCTCATTGAAGCGCTTCGCAATCAATTGCGCCATACGCGCACGATAATTCACGGAGATTCGGTAACGATTCCCCGATGTTCCACGTAGGAAAATGGCGAAGGACTCAGCATCGTAACTGCGATTGCTGCCACCGATGTCAATTGTGGCATCTAGGTCATGGAGTAGGCTGAGAATCAGCTCGAGAGATTTGTTGTGTGGGCCTAAACCCTCACAGCGGAGGGTTTTCAGCACCTTGTCAAACTGGTCGTCCTGCTTTGCATTTTGCGAGGATTGTTTGTTCATCACAGTCATCACTCATCACCTCCAACGGTGATTGTTTGAACTTCTGGGAACTCTAACTCTCCAAACGTTAGAGAATACATGCGGGAAGGCGTTGGGCGAAATGGAAGACCACTAAGTTCGCGAAGATTTTGAATCAACCATTGAGCACCATGAGCTGCAGCAAGGGCATAACCCATCTGTACGTTTCCAGCCTCTATTGAGCCTGGTATCTGACAAGAAGCGGGGGCTTGGTCAAGAGGAGTCATCGTCTCAACTAGGTTAGAATCACTCTGGTAATCAAGAGCGATCATTCCGTCTCCACCACATCTCAAATCTAGCCAGCGCTCTGAATTATTGTGAACGAGTACTCTTGCTGCAGGTCTGTCAACGGCAACCACAACCACATCATAATCATCAAGTTGTGACACTCTCAGTAATTTCTCACCAATTGGTTTTAGGGTCAATGCAGGTGATAGGAATGGCGCTAATCGCTCCTCAGAGGAATTGACTTTGAGGCGGCCAACCATCCTTGGGTCGTGTCTTTGGTGTGCAAGATTGCCTACCTCTACCCTATCATCATCCATTAAATGGATTTGGATTCCACCCATTCTTCCCGCTATGTCTCCTGCAGTAAGTGCGGGAATCAGCAAATCAAGCAGTTGGCTCCCGATGCCACCTGCGCCTACTATCAGTACTTTTCTTGTTTGTTTTCTATTCATTTCTTCCTCTCCTTTGTCTATTGCCATAGCCCGACATTTGACCTAATTTCTTGACCTCTCTTAAACGAAGCAACATTAACGCCACCCTTGTCCCTGGAATTGGTCGACAACGACGGCCAACTGTTCTATTAATCTAGCAGTTTTTATGTCGTTAACCAAACCCAACGCTAGTGCTGCTATTCGATCACCTAGTGGCAACTTGCACCCATGTTCCATGTGAATACACACGCCCAGAGTTGATTCAATCCTTGATTCGGGTAAATTTAACACAACTGGAATGGGGGTGCCCGCGTGAAATGTTCTTGCCTTGAGTAAGTACACCGCACCACTTTCTCCTTGTATAACTAAACCCCTTGGTGTTGGTTTAATCTCTGGTGTCGCCTCAACTATCTGGCGGAGATATTGAAAACTCTTCTTCCGAGGTTCTTCCCATACTTCGGTAGATAAGTAATTTTTCCAGTAAACGGTGTCGTTGATTGCCCCGGCCCTTAATCTCCATAATGGCTCTTGTCCATGGTGCCCTAACAGTATCTCAGCGAGGGCTTGTCTTAGGATCATGCTCTCCGGATGTATACTACACCATCTCCTTTGACGGCCATCTAATGGATTGGCCGATGGGTCTATCAAAAACGTATCATAATGAAGTACTCTTTTACATAAGTTCTTGATATACGATACTCTCTTTATTGGGTCATTGGAGAAGGCCCCAGATATATTCTCCACCAGTGCTTCGGGTAGATATTCATCATATTCGGATGGGTGCTCGTCTTCGTCATCTAATTGATAATCCCACTCATTAATTTTTTGTGGTATGTAGCCATCATCATCTGCATCTGGATTTTCTGTTGAATAGAATATTGTTCCACTGTTACCATGTTCTACCACTCTCTGGATTTCGACTTTGGGATAGTTTCTGATGGCTTCGTATGCTACTTCAAGGGGTAAATTTCCACCCATAGGATAATCTGAAGGAATAACTTGTTGTAACAATTTGAGCCATTGTGAGTCATTGATTGGTGGACTGATTGGTTCAACATCATCAAGAATATCTCCTTCTTGCACAATCATTGCGCGCGCCCACGGGGCTAGATTTTCTATTTTATACACATCCCGATTAGCATACGGGCCACACACTTCACAGTATCTAACTAATCCATTGTCGGATATTTTACCTGATGTATCACAAGACTTGCAAGTTGCTTCTATTGTTCTTTCATTCATCTCAGAGCCAACCACCTATGAGCCCTGGAGTCAATTGCACCTTGGTATTGTTCTCAGCCATCTCAGGCCAGTTTGCCCCTGTTATATCTGCTGCATCCACTAAACGCCCACTCATAAATATCCAATGTTCTGAGTTCTGTTTAACCAGCTTAAGCGCCTCCGGTTTAGTCATCATCATCGCATCGTGTCCATTCTCGTTGGCCAGTTCGACCAGTACTTTCGGTTCCGTTTCTTTATTCATTTTTTCACTTCCATTTTTATTGTTCATATTTTCACTTCCTTTCCTTTTTTGTTGGGGTATTTCTACCCCATTGGGCTTCATGTGCGCGCCTGCCTAGCGCGTTGTTGATCTCGTTTGTTGACGCACCGACGAAAAATCGCGGTCCGTGTGAAATTAAGTCATCATAATGGTACAGGTCGCCATGTACACACTCTCTCTCCTCCAACCTCCGGTTGGAGAGAGAGTGTGTTCTTCAGAGAATATCTAGGAGCCGTCGATACGGTGGCTTTCCCACCTTGGCTCCCTCTAAATCACCGGTGTTTGTGATACTATTTCAACGATTTGAAACCATGTATTGCATCTCTTTGATTTTGTTTTTATCAGCAGTGATAATGACAGTGTATTTAACTCAACATATCAAGGCCTCTATTCACGAATAAGCCT
>CAUZFJ010000115.1:0-4958 GCA_963579105.1 Candidatus Thalassarchaeaceae archaeon | reverse complement strand
TTTGGTTCAGCTTCTTTCTCATCCGATGGGCCCACTCTTACCACCCCAAATTTCGTTCGTAACGCCCCTATTGGCAGTGAAGAATGGAATTTCTCACTTTGGGCAAGCGGAGATAGCCAGGTTGATATTGACCTCCATCTTTTCATTGACGGTACTGAATTAGACCAAGTAAATAGTGGTGGAATATCACTAACTCAAGAAAAACAGCGTGTTGATTTCACTGGTGGAAATTTACCAGATAACATTTCAATTGACCAAACTCTTTCAATCCGCTGGACTGTCAATAGCGGTGCGCTCCTATTAGTAGAAAATAGTGAATGCACCATCCACTGGGGCTCAGTTGAAACACCAACCAACTTGACCATTTCCGCAGGAATGTATCAAATTGATGACCCTTACATTGAGAATGAAGGAACACCATTTAGGGGCGAAGGAGAGAACTACTCTCGCAGTGAAGTGGTTTGGGCTGTTCAGGCACGCTGGGCTCTTGGCGAGGAACAACTGGTGAAGGATACTCTAGTAATGCACGCTAATGACGGGGGAAATGATCTCTTCCTTAAGCCGAATGGCGAGGGAACAAAATCAGACAGTGGAATCTATCGCTGGGAAATTGAAGAGTGGCACGATGGTGTAATTCTCTCAGCCCATGTAATGTGGAATGATTCATCAGGAGTCCACGGAATGACAAATCAAGTTGTTGAAATGATGGACCCAAAGGGACCGAGCATCCTATCTAGTGGACTCAAAAACACATTGTTTTTTCTCACAATACCTGTGCTCATTGGAGTCGGATTTTGGCTAAAGGGTAGATACCAAACCCTTGAGGAGAAAGGAAAGGAGACTGGACATGGACCGGGTAAAGAAGGTGATTTGAAACGCCTGGTTTTGGCAACTACATTTTTGATTGCTGGGATAAACAACGCTCTCATCCTCTACACTTTCCACACCCGAGAGTTGGGCGCGTCAGAGGACATTGTCATTCTTCACCTGTGTTTACTGGCTTTTGGTCTTGGAGCATTTGGGCCGATTTGGGGTGCAATTGCAGACAAATGGGGTCACCGAAAGCAACTGATGACTTTTGCAATAATTGGATCAAGTTTGCTGATGTTAACATTCCCATTCCTGCCTCTTAACGCTTACATCCTAGTTTCAACTTTACAGATTGCTCTATTCTCAGCCGTGCGAATGGCAGTTGCAGTTGGTACCGAATGGTATCCTGAACACAAAGGAGAATTCCTTGGAGTCTTGTACGCGTTTGCCTCGTTTGCGGCAGCGATTGGATCAATGGTATGCAGTAAATTGTATGTCACTTTACTACCTACTAGCGCCACATTTGCGATGCTAGGTATTGTAGGAGTTTCTGTTCCCGCTTTGCTGATTGGCGCTTGGATGATAATGCAATTTGAAGGCGATGAATTCTCGTGGCCAGTATGGATGCTGAAAGGTGGTAAGAAACCAGAGGCAGTGAAATTAACAATTTCCGAAAAATTGTCAATGTTCCGAGGCATGCTTCGTTTTGAAAGTAAATGGGCACTTCTCTGTCTCTTAGGAGTCATCCTTGTTGCAATCCCACGCGGGGCTGTTGTCCTGACTGCCTTACGTTACCTCGAAGTTGTTGGATTTGATGTTGACTTCACTGGACTTTTGGAGGCATGGGCAGTTATTGCTGTCCTAATTTTATACGCTGTTATCGGCAGAGTATGTGATGACCGTGGACCACAGACGGTTCTGCTTTGGTCAGCTGCAGCCTATGGTACTCTATGGTCAATATTCAGCATCGGCCTTCCACCACTGATAGCTGTGCTCATCTTTGTTGTGCCCATTTACCCGATGCTTTTAGTTTCAAACGATGCTTTAATGGCTAAATTCACCAACAATGAAGAGAGGAATCGTGGAATTGGAATGGCGAGTCTTGTTGCTTTCTTAGGCCAAGGCATTGGAATCTTAGCAGGATTCTTTGTCCTTGGATTCTTAATCACTTCAGGAAAAACAGACATCGTGGCCTACGAAACTTTCTACCGAGCAAATGTGCCACTTTGGATTATTGCAATTGCATTCACATACTTGCTAGCTAAACGCATTGACGCTAGTGAGAATGTAATTGATGCTGAGATTAGTGAGTAACACTTCTACTCTCTATCAGTTCTGTGGGCTAGAGCAACATTGGTTTTCTGACCAGCAAGAAGAGGTTGCCAGCAATGAATTCGGTATAATTTAGAATTAATTGTGATGACTTCTTTCCCTATTACCTCAAAAGATTGTGGTGCAAGACCCATTCCAAGCCCTGTGGCTTTTTGTATCGCTTCTTTAACAACCCAAACTTGATTGGTTAGTGTGCTTGCTGTTTTGGGATTTCGTTCCCACTCTGATTCAAGTTTTACCAATTCAGTATTGGAAGCCATCAGTGGTAACAAATTACGCTGACGACCAGAATCCGGTTCTACATCAATTCCTACTGAAAGTTCAGTTGGTCCGATAATAGCAGCGGCAAAGCCACCACTGTGGGTTATAGAAATTGAAATAGGTTCTGGACCAATAAGAATTGGTCTCCGGAATTCGTCCCTCTTGATTTGGTATTCTTTGATATCATATCCTTTTTGTTGTAATAAATAGCCAATAAGAAATCGGCCAGCAGCATGTTCTTCAGCACGCTTTGCAACTTTGAATGACCGGGCCTCAATCGGATCTACAAAATGAAGATTGGAGATATCGGGTATTGAATCGGTTGGTGAAGTGATTCTCGTCTTCATCCAAACAGCATCAAAATCTCCTTCGACGGTTTCAGGAAGATTCAAGGGGATGGGTTTTGAAGCCGGTCCCCACATCTCATTCACCAATTGGAAATTTAATTTTTCAATTGCGATTTAACGAAAAGAAATCATCTTCTGAAATAGGAGCCATGCCTTTCAACCGCAAGCCTTTCATGCAAACAACTGGTTTTCCATCCTGATTCACAACCAAGCAATCGTGAATGGTGACCCCACCATCTTCTGCACCTATTCTCACAGCGCGCATTCTTAGCGAATCTGTCTTTTCAGGAACCATAATCAGTTCAAGCATCTCAATTCCAACAGGAAGAGATTGCAAACCATCTATTTCCATTGCTACCATTCCCGCATTCTGCAAACACGCTTCAATCAGCATCGGCTGGGATTCTAATGTAACATCTCCAACTGAGAATTGATTTGTGTTTGCTAACTGGTGCCGAGAAAGTGCAATCCCATCTAGGCCAAACATATCATCAATACTACACCCACCTAAAATCCCACCATGAGATTGGAATCTTGGACCATGGAAGAAGCGCTGATAAACAAAATCAGAACCTAGAACTACGCCACCTCTTGAAGGAGTTCCAATAGATGGTAACTTCAACAATCCTCGGCTGGCATCTCTCTTTAACATCCTCACTAATCCGTTGTGATGGATTGTTGCTTCTCCAAATATCTCCCCAGATTTAGTCATCAAATCCGATTCCAATCGACACTTAACCCACACATTTTCTGAGTTTTGATGTGAGAATTCAGCAACTACTCTCAACTTTTGCTCTTGCTTTAGTAATTTAATTGGCAAGCCAAACCTCACTCCTGCAAATCCTATTACTGTGCAGGGGGGCCACAACAATTGTGCGCCTTGTGCAAACATTTCAAGAGCCATTACCCCAGGGTGGTATGGTACGTTATCGATTGCATGGTCTTCTAGGAATGGGTAACTATTGACATCTATTGTGCACTCGTATGAAAGTGTGTCAAAGGGCTGGTGAGCCACAACTTTGTCTACAAATGGAAAACGCTTGGCATCAGCTAACAACGCTGAAACATCTGGCGGCAATCGTTGTGGAGGTTCTCTGTCAGAACCATCATCATTCAGAACACCGAGATTTCCCGCAAGTACTACTCTGCGTTTGCCACCACGCATCACTTCATCAACGAACAATGAAACACCTTGTTCAACTGAAACGGTCTCTATACCTGCTTCCTCAAACACACTTTCGATTGAACCCCGGGTTGCCATGCCAACATCTTGCCAACCAGTCCATGCCAAAGCAAGGCCATGGGGTTCTGACTCGATGTGAGCGAGGCGTGACATTTCCGCATCAAGAATGCAATTTGCCGCAGCATAATCAACTTGTCCGCCATTGCCGAATCGCCCTGCAATTGAGGTAAAGGAACAGCAGTATCGTAATTGTGTGCTGTGGTCTTTAACAGCATTAACTAGAGATTGCCAGCCATCAACTTTGACCGACATCACGTTGCTGAAGGTATCCCAATCTTTGTCAGCAACCATCTTTGAATCTTCAATTCCCGCACCGTGAATTATTCCTGTAATTGGGGCGCGTTTCTTCTTCAACTTTTTGAGGACTTTTCTGACCTGTTTACTAACGGTCACATCGCAGGCATGATAGGTAGCACTGTTACCACTTTCTTCTATTTCTGAAAGGGTTTTGTGAATGTCAATGGAGCGCTCAATCTTTGACCATGATTTTTCCCAATCAACAATTGTTACTTTGCCAGACTTTGAATCGCGCTGCATCTGTTTTCGCAGTTCCGTCTTCATTTGCTGCAATATTTCTTCTGAGGCATCGGCTAAACTTGAAAGAGAATCGTCAAGTTTAGTTCGTCCGAGTAATGCAAAGTGACAACCAACGCCTCGATTTGCTCGTGCTAGACCAACGATACAGGCAGCAGTAACTCCGGAACCACCTCCGGATACAAGGAACACATCATCGGCATTTAGCGACTGGGGCTCAGATTCATGTGGTTCATCATAGATACATACCTGCCATCTTCGCCCATCACCATCAAGCCCAATTTCACGCGGACCCATGTGCTCGATTTCGCTGAGTATTGTCGCTGCCAATTTGTCTGCGTTCACCAAAAGTTCAGGTGCAATATCAATTGCTCTAGCCCTGATGTTTGGTCTCTCTCTACCAAAGGATTTGACTATCCCGTGTGCACCAG
>CAUZFJ010000114.1:0-4959 GCA_963579105.1 Candidatus Thalassarchaeaceae archaeon | reverse complement strand
CAATACAGGGGGTTCGACTGGTCCAGACACACTCAACCAAGATTTGATGATGTATCTCTGCACGATTACTTTGGTCAATCAAGCACCTTTGATAATTTGGGATGTTCCACTGAATAACACGGTGACTAGTTCAGGCGCGGAAATCTGGTTCAACGCCAGCAACTCGTGGGATTTGGATAATGATCCAATTACCTTCCAATGGACTAGCGATATTGATGGCGATACTAGTGTATTTTGCAATCCATTTATGGGCGGAGTTGTGCCGGGGGATCTGTTGGTCAACGGGCCTAATACAGGCCAAGGCCAAGGGGGTTGTACACTCATAGATGGTGAGCACCAGATTACCTTACAGGTCTGTGATGACCAGGGCAATTGTGCTAGCGAAACTAGAACAATACTGTTTGTGAATCTACCACCATCGGTCATCGTTCACACAACACCGGCGCTTGATTGGGATGGGGTGCTGCGCCTCAACTTCACGGAAAATCTGCATGTTAATGCAAGTGATACGACTGACCTAGAAGGAGACCTAGTAGAAACAAAAGAATACGCTGAATACGAAATTCCAAACGCCGCCACCTTCGATTTAGAATGGAATCGAACTTTTGCTGGCGCTCCAAACCGTGACTTTACTTACACAATGAGTTTTTGGGATGGCTTGAATCCTCCAGTTTACTTCAATATTTCAGTTGAGGTGCAGAATGAATATCCGCATCCATTTTTCACTGTTAGCAGAGATTCAAATTTGTCACAATCAGAAGTCACCTTTGACGGCTCGGCATCGTTTGACCCCGAAGGTGATGAGATTGATGCTTGGTGGTATTCTGACATTGACGGTGACTTGAATACCTCAATGACATCCCCTCTAATTTGGACTGGACATCTCAGCCAAGGCAGCCACACCATTCAATTACGGCTTTCAGATGACGATTCATATCATATTAATCAGTGGTCAACACCATTCGAAGTTGAGGTAGAGGTCATCAATTCTCCGCCCTTAGCCCACATAGAATTGCCGAGCCCAAGCGATAGCATTGAATCAGCCGACCTTGTTCTTTTCTCAGCCTATGGCTCAGGTGATTGGGATGCCCCTTGCTCGGAAGCATTTCCGGAAATGTCAACAGGTTGGTTGTGTAACCCTAGCACGCCTTCAATGCCTGACACAGTAACACCGGAATGGACTAGCGACTTGCTGAGCGAACCATTTGGTGGTGATTGGCAGGTTGAGGCTCGTTTACCGAGTGGGACCAATGTAGTGACGCTTACTGTTTCGGACGGGGTTAACCCACCTGTGACTGATTCTATGACCCTCGAAGTATCTACCAGTGCACCGATTCTAGTGATTAGTTCACCGGCTGATGGAATTGAAGTTGTCAGCAATGAAGTGGTGCTTTTTGACCCTCAACAATCTTGGGACCCTGATGGCGATAACTTTACTTTTTCAGTGACTTCTAACTTGCTTTCTGAGCCAATGCTTGATGCCGTAAATCCAAATTTCTGGTACTCAAGATATGTCCCATCTGGTGACCACATACTAACTTTCACTGTTACAGATGAAACCGGAATGAGTAGAAATGAGACACGTTCTTTGAAGGTTCTCGCATCACCGCCGATGGCTATTATTTCCTCGCCAAAAGAGGGGGAAACCTTTTCCCCTGGTGCAAACATTTTGCTAAATGCCAACGAATCATGGGATGCTGATGAAGATATAATTCTCTATCGTTGGTACCTTGGTCAAGGTGCATCTGCTGAATTATTGAATGAGACGGAGATGGGCAATCAGACTTTGTTACCTGGGACTCATTTGATTTCTCTTCAGTTGAAAGATAGTCGCGGTGCATCAACTTGGGCTTTTGCTAACATTACTGTTGAAGATTCGTGGCCTGTATTGGATGATTTACTGGTAGAACCGGGTACATTGACTGCTGGGGTTGAATCAATAATTACCGCCCGTGCTTTCGTACTTGATGCAGATATGACCACTTGGGAATGTGTAGGCTGGGCATCCCAGGGTGGGATTGAGACTGAATTTTTACTTTCTGATGATGGCGCAGCAGCAGATGGTGTTGCTAGCGACAGTACGTGGACAGGACAGGTGAAGGTGACACCTGGCCGTGATGGATGGATGAACATTGAAGTAATCTGTCGTGATGGTCCTGAAGAAGAACCTCATCTTTCAAACCGACTTTCATCTACTATCAAGGTTGATGGAGCTTCCCAGCAATCATCATTCTTTGATGTCATCATGGATAGCACTGTTGCTATCATTCTCGGTCTTCTTGGATTGGCAGTTGTTAGTGGTGTGCTGTACACATTTTCACGCAAACGCCGCCTTGCTGCTGATTTGCAAATGATTGAATCGTGGGGCGTGAGTGGATTTGGTGATGATGATGACGATGATTCGTCATTTGATGAAGATGATGATTCTGCGGGCTTAGTAGGTGATGAAGAACCGCTTGACTTCACAGAAGAAGTAGATGCCGAAGAAGTATCAGATGACGATATACCATCGATGGTAGAACTTGACTAGTTCAGTATTCAATCTTACGAGCACAGTTTATTCATCAGGACCCCAAGGTGAACGGGTTCGATTTAGCCCGAATCTTTTGAGGTAAAGGAAAAATAGATTCTTTCGTCCATCAGTCCAAGTATTGATTTCAGCATCACCGACACGTGCACGGTATGGGACTGAAATCTCAATGGCTTTTTTCTTCCCGAAACAGCGCCTTGCATTGATTTTCATTTCTTCAGAAAGTGGCATCCCATCATTGGTAGGCCTCATTTTCGGGTTGTCCATGATGCGCTTGTAAAACACCCACATACCTGATTGGGAGTCATGAATACCATACCAGAACAACATACGAGCAGTGAATGAGAGAGCCCAATTTCCAAAACCATGCATACCTGACATGCTACCTTCTTCTGCTCTCCTTAGTCGGTCGCAGGTGATGAATTCTAATTTTTCTTCAACCAGTTTTCGTACTAATCCGGGCACTTCTTCTCCAGGATATGTGCAGTCAGCGTCCATTGTTACGATAATTTCGCCTGGTGCCATGGCAAAGCCTGTTCTGTACGCTCTACCGTAACCCTTGCGTGGCTCAAGATATACTTGCGCGCCTTCTTGCTCTGCAAGTTCTCTAGTTTTATCACTTGAATTTCCATCGATTATCAGAAAATCAAGTTTTTCACACCATCCATCAGATGGTACTGACCGAATTGTATCAACAATTGCAGCCTCTTCATTACGGGTGGGTATAACCACGGTCACATGCACTGGCAGTGTATCAGACATCTCAGTCACCGAATCGCCGACTTGCCCATCTCTCTTGAAAGGCTCTATTGGATGAACAGTCAAGGAATCGCTTGAAAACGATGGCCTAAGTGGCCGTAATGCCTGAATTGGCAGCGGAGGTGGAAAAATGCACGTGGCGATGTTGTCTGGCGAGTATCCGCCACGTTGGGGCGGTATGGGTTCTACCGTGTTTCATCTTTCAAATGCATTAGCAAAAATGGGCCATAAAGTGACAGTAATAACGCGACGTGATTCTAAGGCAATAAATAATCCATCTTTGATTCCTAAACTTGATGGGGTAAATGTTCGAATGGTTAAATGGGCGAAAATCCCCATGGCGTTCACACGATCATATGGTCGTCATGCGCTCAAAGATTTGTTGCGACTTCACAAGGTTGACCCTGTTGACGCTGTGCATGTGCATGCTCCGATGATATCGTGGACAGCGGGACAATTTGCCAAAGTACGGGCTGAAATAGGCAATGTGACGACAACTTTGCATGGTTCATGGCTTGGTGAGAGGGATGGGATGCTGCGGGCAGCAAAATATGGTGAGTCTGCAACATGGAAGAATCCTAATGATTTGGCCATTCTTTTGTCAGCGAAACATTATGCAAAATACGAGCGCGCGGCTGTGCGCGGTTCTACAGTTTGTGTGGCAAATTCTGAGGCTACAAAACTAGACTTTGAACAGCGCTATGACCCACCGCAAAATTGGCGTGTGGAAGTGGTGCGTTGGGGGGTTGATATTGAAATGTTTCATCCTCAAAACCATGACGATGAAGATTCACAATTAGCGCATGAGAAAATGCGCAGAAGATATGGTAATCCTGATGAAAATGCATTGCGGGGATTACCTGAGACAAAAACCCCACTTTTGCTTGCAGTTGGCCGACTAGCTGGCCGTAAAGGATTCCGAACTTTACTAAGAGCGATGCCTGCTATCTTGTCAGAAAACAGCGGGGCACATTTGGTAATTGTTGGTCGCGGCCACATGCGTAAAACTCTATTGAAGCAAGCAAAAAAATTAGGCATTCAAGATGCAGTAACAATAGAGTCTGGAATGCCATTTTCTGACTTGGCTCAATTATTCAGGTCTGCCGATTTGAGTGTTTATCCTTCGCTATATGAAGGTCAAGGATTAATTCCTCTTGAATCTATGGCATCTGGTACTCCATGCGCCACTGTAAACGACGGTCCTCTCCCAGAAATGGTTGATGAAACGGTTGGAGGATTGTTTGAAGTCGGAAACCCCGCTTCACTTGCTAAAACTGTGAACAATCTGCTTGGTAATCCCGAAAATATTCCAGAGTTGGTGGCGAATGGGCAAAAAAGAGTAGCTGAGGAATATACATACTGTTTAAATGCGGATAAATATGCAATTTTTTACTCGGAATGAGATTATCTGTTCATCAATTGGTAAAATCTCTCTTCATCATGCCTGCAAAGCGATTATCACCATGAGGGATGCCTAAGGCATCCAATGCGAGCCGGCCTACGTGTAATTGCGATTTTCATTGCCCTAACACTCATCCCCATTCCAACAGTATCTGCTGACGACACAATGGCGACTGCTGCTGTCCTTACAGATGGTGCAACCAGCAGTGGTTCAGTAAATGCAGATGGTGATACTACTGATTGGTGGAAAGTAGAAGCCTGGACTGGAG
>CAUZFJ010000113.1:0-4983 GCA_963579105.1 Candidatus Thalassarchaeaceae archaeon | reverse complement strand
CCGTAATACAATACAATGGCATACAAGCAATTTTTTGAGTGAATCCATCGCTTTCTCAGCTTTTCCCTCTTGTATATACGATAATACAGCATTTAAAGTCAAAGCAATGCAGATAAAAATAGGTGTTCCGAGGTCGTCTCTATCTGCTATGAATGCAATTATTGCTGCGAACAACAACAAATACACCATTGGGTCCCTAAAGTGATCTAATAATTTTAAGATAGGGTGTCTTGGTTTTTTCCCCTCTAGTTTATTTTCCCCATACTTTTCTCGTCTACTAATTACTTCCTCAGTAGAAAGACCATCAATTGTACTGTTCAAATTTGAAAATACATTCTCCAAAGGTATAGAATGCCAAAGTGGCTCGACAACGCCGTTATCAGAATTATCTACTGAATCTTGAGATGGCATCCGCTCCCCCATTCGGAGCACATTCGGAATCCTATTTGTAGACACGGGTCAAATTAGAATCATAAAACATAACAGTTTCATCAGTAGCATTGACTAACTAATCCCCCTGCGAAGTATATGGGAGAGTTCCAACCATATGTTCCGGCGTCCGTAACTCTACCGGAATTGACTGTACGAGCAATCCTTCTTGGCCTAGTTTTAGGTGCGCTAATGACTGCAGCTAATACATATCTTGGTCTTTACATTGGAATGACTGTATCTGCTTCAATACCCGCAGCAGTAATGTCAATGTTGTTGTTACGCATGTTTCGTTTCAAAGATGTTAGTATCCTAGAGAACAATATCGTTCAAACAATGACTTCTGCTGGTGAAAGCCTGGCTGCTGGAATAATTTTCACCATGCCTGCACTACTTGTAATGGGTCGAGAAATGGACACATTAACCACTTTCATTGTCGCAATACTGGGTGGTATCCTAGGTACAATCTTCACAATCACACTGAGGAGAGTATTCATCGTCGAGGAAGCACTTCTCTATCCTGAAGGAATCGCGTGTGAGGAAGTTCTTGTGGCAGGTGAAAAAGGCGGTTCACAACTCATTGTTATCCTGTATGCATTAGGTTTAGGAGCCCTTTATGGGTGGATGGTAAAAGGCTTCAAATTAACACAAGCAAAAGTTGAAGTCGCCGTAGAAATTGTAGGGGTGCGGGTATATTCAGCATTAGATTATTCACTTTCATTAGTTGCAGTTGGATGGATTGTAGGCCTGAATATAGCATCCTACATCTTTTTTGGTGCAGTGCTAGGCGTGTTCATTCTTACACCAATTTACGGGATGACCTATGGTTGGCCAGTTGACACTGATATGGCTCATGGGTTCAAAACTCTCTGGTCTACACATATCCGATTCGTAGGTGTAGGTTGTATGGTTGTGGGGGGACTTTGGACCCTCATTGACATGAGAAAAACAATTTCTAGTGGGTTGAAGAAAGCGCTAAAATCAGGTCTAACCGATTCAGAAATATCTACTATTAGAACTGAGCAAGATATTCCGATGAATCGGGCTTTTATCGGGCTTGCAGTAGTTGCGCTTTTGACATTTGTATTCTATTGGTGGAAAACAGGTTCTCTAACATTAGCAATCGTTGGGGCTATATTTTTGGCTATTACAGCATTTTTCTTCTCTGCAGTTGCTGGTTACATTGCAGGAGTTGTTGGGTCATCAAATTCCCCTGTGTCAGGAATGACAATTGCAACATTGATGGCCACATCTCTTGTTGTTTGGATTGTTGGCGGTATATTTCTGAATATGAAACAAGATGAATTGATGTATGCAACTTTGATTATTGCCTCTGTCGTTGCCGTTAATGCGGCAATAGCAGGGGATGTTATGCAGGATTTGAAAACAGGTTACTTAGTTGGTGCTACGCCTTGGAAACAACAAACTGCCGAATTAGTTGGAGTTATTGTTGGTGCCATTGTTGCGCCTCTTACTTTGACAATTCTAAATGAGGCTTTTAGGATCACGCCAACCTACTGTGCAGCAAATCCACATCCAGTAACAGGTTGCTCTAATGTATTAGAAGCACCTCAAGCTGAAATAATTGGTACATTGATTGAGGGTATATTTGGGGGCACTGTTAACACACCAATGATTGGGTTGGGTGTAATTGTTGCTGCGATAATAATCGGGTCACGCTGGTATCTTGGAAAATCTGGTCCAACACTACCCATAATGTCCATTGCAATTGGAATGTATCTACCATTCTATCTCTCTGCAACCATATTCTTGGGTGGGGTGCTCAATCACTTGGTTACAAGAACTGCACATCTGCGCGTCGATGGCTCCCTTGCCGGCCAACCATCTGAAAAAGCGGTAAAATCTGGTAAGGAACTGGTTAGCAGAGGCACACTTCTCTCTGCTGGTTTAATTGCTGGAGAAGCGCTAATGGGCGTGGTTGTGGCCGCTTTCATCGTATTGTCATCATTCTCACCCATACCTCGTCCAGATGATTGGTTACCGTTCTTAGGTACTCTTGGTCCAATCCTTTCAACGATGTTCTTCCTGTGGTTCTTTGGGGTATTTACTTGGCTTGTAACTAGGAATTTACCGCCATCAAAAAGACCGTTCTCATTACTGTTTAATTGGGGCGCTGTAATCATTGACGGCACTCGTAGAATAATTAACAAAGTGAGGGTTCCCTAATTCTTAAATTTAACTTAAGATTAGAAACCATCAAAGGCTTGCGGAAATGCAACCCCAATGGGGAAGGACTGTGATGAGTACAGAAAATGGGACGGGAAATGATTTTTCGTCTATTGAACAACTTCGTGAATGTGCAAAAAGTTGTAGGAGAAACATAGTAGAGATGGTCCACCGAGCCAATGCAGGACATCCTGGTGGCTCACTTTCTGCCATAGATATACTGGTTGCATTATACAAAACAAGATTGAATGTAGACGCAACTAATCCTGATGACCCTGAACGAGACCGATTCATAATGAGTAAAGGACATGCATCTCCAGCAGTATATTCAATTTTACACGAAATGGGTTATCTCTCTAGTGAAGATTTGGAGACATATCGCGTTATGGGTGGGGTGTGCCAAGGCCATGTCGATATGACGTGGACACCTGGGGTTGACTTTTCTGCAGGTAGTTTAGGTATGGGTCTTTCATTTGGTCTAGGGACTGCACTTGCAGCCACTTTAGATGATTCTCCTCGAACCTCATTTGTGATGTTAGGAGATGGGGAATTACAGGAAGGGCAAATTTGGGAAGCGGCAATGGCCGCTGTACATCATGAAGTTTCTAACCTCAAGGTTTTTGTTGATAGAAACAGGATCCAAAATGATGACTTTTGTGAAAAGCAGATGAGAATGTTTGATGTCGCTGCCAAGTGGCAGGGATTTGGATGGGCTGTGCATGAATGTAACGGCCACGATATGAATGAATTAGTGGAGGCTATTCAGTGGCTGGATTCCATTACTGATGGCCCTGCTGTTGTTATTGCCCATACTATCAAAGGAAAAGGTGTATCTTTCATGGAAGATAATCCCTCATTCCATGGCGCCGCACCCAACGATGAACAACTGCAAATTGCACTGGAGGAATTGAAATGACATTAGTTGCATCTAGGGACGGTTACGGTTCTGCTTTGGTCAAACTTGCTACAGACCCACAAGTCATCGTAGTAGAAGCTGATTTAGGAAAATCAACAAAAAGTCAGAATTTTAGAAAGATTTTACCTGAGAGAACAATATCATTGGGGATAGCGGAACAAAATATGATGTTGGTGTCAGCAGGATTAGCCACAAGTGGATTCAAACCATTTGCATCAACATTTGCGATTTTTACGGAAAGAGCATTTGAACAAATTCGTAATGGGATTGCTAGACCAAATATTCCTGTACATATTTGTGGTAGTCATGGTGGCATTCACACAGGCACTGATGGTTCATCAGCACAATCGATTGAAGACCTGGCAATCTATCGTAGTCTACCAAATATGTTAGTATTACATCCTAGCGATTTCAACAGTGCCGAACAGTTAACAATTCAATTAGCAAATAAAAATTCACCATCATATACTCGTACAGCGCGCAATAAAACCCCTGTGATATATGATAAACATACAGCGTCAAAACTGGAAATTGGTAAAGGAGCAATCCTCTCAGAAGGAGAAGATGTTGCAATAATTGCTTGCGGGGTCATGGTGTCAAGAGCACTAGAAGCTGCTGAAGAACTTTCTAACATCGGGATTAATGCAACTGTTGTAGATATGCATACAATAAAACCACTAGATGGTACATTAATATCAGACCTTGCTGAAAAATGTGGTTGTTTTGTAACCGCTGAAGACCACTCAATTATAGGTGGGCTTGGTGGAGCAGTTGCTGAACATTTAGTGGAAAATTGCCCTTGCCCTTTGGAAAGAGTAGGTGTTTGCGATCACTTTGGACAGTCAGGTGATGGGGATGAATTATTAGAACAATTTTCTATGGGTACCACTCATATTATTGCCGCAGTACAACGAACAATTGAACGTAAGTAATTAGTTGCATTAAAATCCGTTCAATCAATGCTTTGATGAACAAACAGCATTTGGACTGTGATAGGAGTAGTATCCATGAGCGACAATTCTGAGAAATTGAAGAAGTTGCTTGATGGTGAATTAGGTCCTGATGTATTAGAAGAAGATCCAATCCTTGCAAAATTAGCAGAGAGGATTTATGGAGAGGATTTCCTTGAGAATATGGGCTTATCTAGAGGGGAATCAAAACGCGCTCTTTCAGAAAGCCTATCAGATGATGAAGAAAGTGATTTATTAATTGAAGTAATACCTTCATTTGATAATGATATTGAACCGTTTGAGCCACCGACGTTGGCACCTGAAATAATCGAATCAAGTGGGATGAGTAAGGCCGGCTTAGGGATTGGTTCTATATTCTTAATTACGGGGTTTGCGAATCTGTTAGGTCTTCTTTCCTTCTTAGGTAACAATTGTACAGGTGGTGGTTGCCCTACAGACGGACACACACGTCTGAATTGGGTTAGCCTTGGCCACTTAGAC
>CAUZFJ010000112.1:0-4985 GCA_963579105.1 Candidatus Thalassarchaeaceae archaeon | reverse complement strand
AGCAGAAGTGAACATTTGCCTTGCTGGAGAAGGTGAAGATGTTGGTGGTAAAGCAAAATTTGCTTATCCTTCAGAGCCAGGTATTGCTTATCTTTGATTTTATAAACAATCAGCAAGTTAACCTGCTTGAATTTACGATTCCTATGCCGGAGGTTGAAAAGGGAGGGGCTTCTCGCCTGCTACAAGTGAACAGAAGCAACAGAGAAGACAACAACCACCGACCAAGTAAAAACAACCCCAATGGGAACCAGGGCGGCCGCACCAATCAAGGTAGCAAAAAAGGCCGCTCATCTTCCCGAAAAAGTGGCAATGGTGGTGGGCAGAATAGCCAAGCATCTGCCCGTATCATAGAAGCAGTAGAGCGCGCCGAACAAAGGTTCTCCATCAATCCTAAGCCATTGGGTTTTCCAGAGGAATTTGAACCCCCAAATGAGGTGTCTGTCAATTGGAAAACAACCCCCATAAAACAGCGTACTGAACGCCAAGCGTGTGATTTAGTAATGATTCCAGGAGAATGGGGATTTCTAGATGATGATGCGGTGGAGGGAATCGGTGACAGACTGAAAACACACAACATGAGTGTTGACCAAGGGTTATCATTGCGCAAAGCATTGATGCAAGAAAAGGCCGTTTACGGCCATTATAAAATGATGAATAAATCAAATACCTTTCTCAAAAGATACGAAAATGGTGAGAGTGTGTTACAACTTTCCCGACGATTTGATTTCCCCCCAGTAGCAATATTTCGGTCAATTCTGACTGCACGTGGATGGTCAAAAGTGAAGATTCGCGACTCACTTAGGTCACCTAAGAAATTGTTATCAACACGTGATGCTGAAGAATTTCAAAAAGCGGAAGAAAAAGACCGCGTGACAAATGTTGACCAAGGTGAAACTGCTGTGCGGGCTGACCTGTTTGAGGTAGTGGTTGAGAAATACCTAGATACTTTGGGTATCAAATATCGTCGTCAAGAAGAACTTCTAAAGGAACAACAAAAAGAGCATGGTAGGCCTCTAAATACACCTGATTTTCTGATAATGGATAAGTTGACAATTAATGGTAAGTTAATTGCATGGATTGATGCTAAAAATTTCTATGGCGCCAATGTCTCATTTGCTAAGAAGAAGACAAAGAAACAAATGAACCGCTATATCGATGAGTGGGGGGCTGGGGCAATTGTGTACCGACATGGATTCTGCGATGGAATGTTGATCCCTGGTGTCTTGATGTTAGACCAAACACCTCTAGATATCACAATCATGTATGATGAGTGATTGAGTTGCTCACAATCAGCGAAGTGAATTATCAGTTAATGAAACCCTAATTGATTTCAATCCCATTAAATTAAATTGTTCAATCATTAGCAGCATCTTATCGCTATTCAATCCTGACTCAAGCGATGTTGGCAAGATTACAAGGCTTTCTCCGAGCATACATAAATGAGCAGATGCGTCCGCATCTGCAAATGAAATCACAGATTCCGCAATCTGTAAAAGTTCAGTTCGTCCTGCATCTGATATCAACTCAGAGTCATTGGCGAAACCAGTTGATGTCGCCAAAATATCTCCCCAGCGACTCTTATCCCAAAGCCCCTGTTTGAGTATAGTGAGTTGTTGTTCGCCACTATTTCTGATACGCGTTTTCCACTCTTCGTCATCGATGTAAGCAGAAGTATGACGGGTAGTTCTATCCCTCCAAGCGACTAACATTTTGAGATTTGTATGCCATCCTTCGACAACACCCGACCCACCCAATTTTTCGCTGACTTGAGGGCAGCCTGGCTCTCTTCTAAGGTCAACCCCGCCCGCCCAAAGAGCGGCCACATCACCCAATCCACCTGATAGTTTTCGCTCAACCACATGAGCCACATGGAAGGATTGAGAGTGTGCGAGTTGTTCCTCTTCACCAAGTGCCCGCTGTAGAGCGAGGGCCGTGGCTAAAGCGCCAGCAGCAGAAAGGCCGAATCCTTGTTGTTGAGGTAATCCGCAAGTTTGCTGAATGAGCCAATCGTATTCCAACACTGACGGCACTAGTTGCGAAAGGGTGTTGATGACAGTCTGCTGAAGAACGAGGTTCTCATTTTGGCTTTGTTCAGAAATTTTTCCTGAACCATGTTTGCCGGTTACTGTAATCTGACAAGTAGGCTCATCTGGATCAATACAAAGACCGATTCCCCGACTTCCTTGATTAATTAAATTGACATCATCATCTTGTACACTGAAGAGTAGTGTGATGTGGCCTGATGATGCGGCCTGTCCTGTAATTGCAGTCATTATCAACCACCCCGTAGGGGTAATTTGGCTTGGTCTTACCGACTCTCACAGAGCTTCTGCAAAGTCTTTGGAAAGTGCTTCAAAGCGACCTGCTAATTCCTTGCAAGCCTGCTCTAAGCAGGTACGGGCTGTCATTGAACCATCGGTCTGGAATTTGAAGATGTAATCACCTTCAACATCTTCCAATGTAATTGCATCATTAAACTGTGCTTGTAAATCTGTACCGCTTCCAACGTGGTTGAGGTCATTTCGTAGCAAATCTACCTTGTCAATATCGTCAAGAACACCATCCTTATTGAAATCCTTAGCAGTGACATTCAAATTAAGGTCAAATAGCATCTTTGAGCGGGTCTTTACATTGATTTTACCATTCTGACGTGCATGGAATGTAACACCAGAAACTGGCGAATACTTGGCATGGTCTCTTCCTCTACCCATAATTGCGTAGAAGTATGCGTGAAGCACTTGTCCTTCGTAGAGTTTTGTTAAGGGGATTGCACCATATGCTTCTGGAATCTCTAATCGGCGGTCGCCGATTACATTCAACTCAGACGCCTCAACACTTCTACCACCATCTACACCACTTGATGTAATTGTGTAGATTATCTGACATGAAGGGCATCCACGTTGGTCTGCCACCATATCCTTGCAGTCAGGGCATTCGTCCTGAAAGTAAAAATCTTCATGAAATGTTGGCACTGGAAGCATTGCGAATCTGTGGGCAAGTTGTTCGTCGTTTAATGCAAAGTTTGACTCAAATAATTCACCAGTTTCTTCATCCTTGAAAATACCCAGTTCAATTCTCATTTGGTCAATCGCAAACTTCGGCACATCAGCAATCATGGTTCTGCGGAGAGCATTCACAAATGCTCGGTTAACTCCTGAAAAGAGTATACGTATTGAAGTATCAGTTTCTTTAAGAACTTTTAATTTTATCATTTTAAATCACCTCTGAATCAAACTCTTCGACCTCGGCGGCCGCCCTTGCGCTTAGTACCATCATGGGGTCGCGGAGTACAATCCTCAATCCTAGCCACTTGAATCCCGGCACGAGTCAGGCTTCTGACAGCCTGCTGTGCACCTGGCCCGGTATTTGGGCTCTTGTTGCCACCTTGGCCACGATATCGAACAATTGCCTGTGAGAATCCTTTGTCTTGGATTGCTTCGGCAATTCGCTCTGCAGCTCTAATTGCTGCGAACTGACTACCTTTATCGCTTCCTTTCTTAGTTACTTGGCCACCACTGCACTTAGCAATTGTTTCTGCACCGGTTTGGTCAGTAGCGGTCATGAGAATATTGTTGTAGGAACTGTAAATATTAATGATACACTTACGAGACATCAGGATTCACCTCCGTTAACATCATCTGCACTAGGCGCTGCTTCAGCGGCTTTGGCAATCTGCTGAACTTCTTCAGCGCTTGGAACACCATCTACAAGTTCCAAACTGCTCTCTTCATCCTCGTTTTCGTATGTTGCTTGTGAGCGGATTTCAGTAATACCTACACGAATTGGGTGGTTTTCACCTGTTGCAATTCCACTCTTCTTGCTTTCACCAGCTCTCTTCGCTGAATCGTTAAGAGCCGACTGAATGCTGTATTGAAGTGTGTCCTCCTCTCCACGAGTAATTGTGTATCCTGGCACTGTCATCACTTGGTTACCAACTGATATGTGGCCATGAATGAGTAGTTGTCTTGCCTGCTTCATACTGGATGCGAATCCTTTGTAGTAAACCTGTGACTGTAGACGACGAGCCAATACGTGCTCCACATTAAGACGAAGAATATCGTCAAGAGTTGCACCTTCTGGAAGCATTCCACGGCGGTGCAGGGAAGTAATCAAATCTGCTTTCTCTCGTGAAACGTGGTCATCTCCAGAATCGGATGTTGCGATCAACTTCATCGCGTTTGAGCGCCATCGGCGCAGTTTACCACGAGCCTTCCAGATTTCTCTGTGATTGCGTAAACCATAGTTGAAAATGAGAGTGCGCTCCTCATCAATCCTTTCGGATTGCCATGGATGACTTGGGCCTTGCCATGCTCTGCGACTAAACTTTGGATGTCCCATAAATCACACCTCACTTCTTCCTCTGAACACCGAGTGTCAAACCACTACGGTTGTTCGAACGAGTCCTCTGACCTCTTACTCTACCACCAATTGCGTGACGTACACCACGGTAACTCTTCACAGCACGGTGCCTGTCAATGTCGTCCTTCTGGACCATCTTGACATCTTGTGAAAACAAATGGAGTTCGTCTCCTGAATGCAAATCCCTCTGGCGATTCAACATCCAAAGTGGCACTGCTGTTGGGTAAGCCTCAATCGCTTCTTTCAGAGAATCGACCTCTTCATCGGACAAAAGCCCACCCATTTTCTTTGTATCCACTTTAGCCAATCCACATAATGCAATTGCGGTTCTCTGACCAACTCCATCAATTGAAGTTAGGCCCAAGCCAATCGGTTTCATTCCATCAACATCAGCCATCGCGAGCCTCAGAATATATCTGAAATCGTCGCCTAACTGACTCTCGTCTATTTTTGCCATTATTCGGTTCCCCCGAGTACACCAGTTGCCCAGTGGCTACTACGTAGCGACTTTGCGACTTACCCCCCCTATAAAAAAGGGACTATTTTCTAAGATGCTGATAATCAGTGAAATGGACAAAATAAGCCCTAATTTTAAGGTTCTTTGCAGATAAACCAAGCATCGCCGT